>CAZYBA010000119.1:0-5722 GCA_964646105.1 uncultured Armatimonadia bacterium | reverse complement strand
GAAGATCTCGGTCGCGTTCGATGGCGTCCAGATCGCCTTTGACGTCCAACCGCGCATCGAAAACGGTCTCCCGCTCGCGCCGTTCCGCCAGATCTTCGAACACACCGGTGGCACCGTCACCTGGGCGCACCAAGCCAAGACGGTTCGTGCGGTCAACGCCGAACGCGAAGTGGTCTTCAAGGTCGGCTCCCAGACCGGTCGTGTCAACGGCGAAACCGTTCGCCTCGATCGCAAGGCCACGATCGAAAACGGACGCGCGATCGTTCCGCTGTCGTTCGTAGGATCCGCCCTCGAAGTGGACATCGACTTCGACCCGGCCACCGGACGACTCTCGATCAACAGCAAGAAGTAATCCCTACTTCTCCCAAAACCACAAGCCGGCCCGCACTCGCGGGCCGGCTTTTTGTTTCAGGCCATTGGACAGCGGCCCTGGGGGAAACACGACCAACCTGCCCCGACAAAGGACCCGTACCAAGAACGAAACCCATGCGCCCGTTCCGACCTGCATGGACATTCCGATGCCCCATCGCATCGTTCTCCGACTCAATTGGACACGCGAACGAACCGTGCTTCAGTCACGCCGTCGAAAGGAACGAGGAGGTCGGTTCCATGCCAAAGCTTGTGTGCTTGTTCGGCGTTGTCGGATTGTTTATCACTGCCGACATGGGCGTTTGTGAATCGCACGCGGGCGCCAACCAACCCCGAAGCACGGCTACGGGTGGTTTCCAGCAGGCCCTGCAATCGCAGCCTGGCAATACTGCTGCGGTGCCCGACGGCTCCGTATCCTTCACGGTCAAGGGGCAGCCGCGGCGCGCGATCGTGGTCAACAGCGGAACCAAGGACGAACGGCGCCCCGCAGTCATTGTCCTTCACGGGGGGCAGGGGAACGCGGACGCGATGCGGCGACGGACGGGTTTCGACGCGTTGGCCCGCAAGGAAGGGTTCTTGGTGGCCTACGCCGAGGGAACCCGCTTCGGCGCCGAAGGGCCGAGCCAATACGCCTGGAATACCCGCTACCTGCTCCGCAGGCAGGTGCGCGACAGCGACGATATCGCCTATTTCGACACACTGATCGAACGGCTGATCCACAAACATGGAGCCGACCCGAAGCGGATTTACATGACCGGCGGATCCAACGGCGGCATGATGACCTATGTCTATGCCGTGAAACGTCCCGAAAAGCTGGCCGCCGTCGCCCCGATGGTCGCGTCCATGTTCTCGTTCGATTCCGTTCCCAAGACACCGCTGCCCATCCTCATCATCAACGGCGCGAAGGACGACGAGGTCCCGATCGGCGGGGGAATGAGCAAGAATCCCATCGTCCGCAGGGCGCAAGCCGAGCCATTCAAACCACTTGACGACGTTGTGCAGTTTTGGGTGAAGGCAAACCGGGCCGACTCCAAGCCAACCACAATTGTCCGCGGAAGTGTGACCACGACGACCTATCCAGCCGGGAAGGGCGGGGCACCGGTGGAGTTCGTGCTGGACGCACAAGGAGGTCACGGATGGCCCGGGACTCGCTCCCGCCGGGAGACAACCGCTCCGCCGATCGCGGCGTTCTCCGGTGCGTCACGAGTCTGGGAATTCTTCCGAATCCACGCGCGGGATTGATGACCATCCCCGATTGCCACGCTGTGTCTGACCGTTGCAACTCTGCCAGACCCAAGACGACACCGGCCCGTACCCAAGGGCCGCCCCGTTCGTTTCAAGTAATCCGACGGTCGGCCAGTGCAAAACAAAACCACCCCGGGGCAGCCGGGGTGGTGATTTTCAGGCGACAACCGCCGGATTGCGGACGGGAGTCAGGTGCCCGACGAGGTACTGGTGGAAGGGGAGGTCGAAGCAGCCGGCTTTGCGTCCGCCGCAGGCTTGCTCTCCGACGGTTTGGAATCGCTCGACGACGACTCGGATTTGCCGCCACCGGAACTTTTTTTGTAGTCGTTGACGTAAAAACCCTCTCCCTTGAACGCAATTCCGACGGGGTAGAGTATCTTGCGAACCGGACCGTCGCAGGATTCGCAGGCGGTCAACGCCGGTTCTGTGATCTTCTGCATCCGCTCGAATTCGTGGCCGCAGGCGGTGCAACGGTAGCCGTAGGTCGGCATCCCAAAACCTCCGAAAATCTCTGAAGTTGGACCGCAGTTTATCATGGACATACCCCTTACCGAAGTCGCCAACCCCAACACCGAAGGGCTCGACACCCTCCCGACCGACATCCTGTTGGAGCGCATCAACGATGAGGACCGTTCGGTTGCCGATGCGGTTCGACTGCAGATTCCCCAGATCGCCCGAGCGGTCGACTCAGTCGCGGCAGGTCTGCGCTCCGGCGGACGTCTCATCTATGTCGGGGCGGGAACCAGCGGCAGACTCGGAGTCCTGGATGCCGCGGAATGCCTGCCGACGTTCGGTGTGCCCCCTGAAATGGTGCGCGGCGTCATTGCCGGGGGCGAAGCCGCCTTGACCCGGGCCATCGAGGGAGCCGAGGACGATTCCGATGCTGGCAGGGACGCCATCGAGGCCCTGGGAGTGGGACCCGGAGATACCGTGATCGGAATATCCGCATCCGGCGGAGCACCGTTCGTCCGGGCCGCCGTTCAGCGCGCCGGCGAGGCCGGCGCGTCCACCGTGGGCATCTCCAATTCGCCCGGCGCACCTCTCTCCGGCGATGTTGACATCCCCATCGAAGTGGTCACCGGTCCCGAGGTCATCCAAGGCTCCACACGCCTCAAGGCCGGCACCGCCCAGAAGATGGTCTGCAACATGATCTCCACCGCCGCCATGGTGCGTATCGGGAAAACCTGGGGCAACCGTATGGTCGATGTTCAATCCACCAACAAGAAATTGGTGCAGCGGGCGAAACGACTGGTCTCGGAACTGGCCGGAGTCGACGATCCTGCCGCTGTCGAAGACTTGCTCTGGCAGTCAGGCGGCTCGGTCAAACGGGCGATCGTCATGGCCAAACGAGGTGTCGATGCCGCCCAAGCGGATATTCTACTGGAAGAGGCTCAAGGCTTTCTTGGATCGGTTGTGGACGGTCACCTCGGGGGACGTTAGAAACCGGGTCCGTCTCGAGCCGAAACCCCGGAATGCCTTGCCGCCCGTTCAGGAAATCGTCGGCAGTGTGCGTTCGGCGCGTAGTGTCTTGAGGAACGCCGCGAACGTTTCGGACTGCCGCAAGCCTGCCACTTCCTCGATGGTCCACGGAGCGTACGCACCCGGGTCGGTGTCGCAGGTGTTCAGGAATTCGTCCCAATCCACCCAACGGATCGCCTGAACCTCCGTCGGGTTCGGGGTCGGCACCTGATCGAGCAGGCCTGCCCAGACGGGACAGATTTCGTTTTCCACAATCCCGTCGAGCTCGGCTCGGTACCGAAAGTGGGGAAGGACTTCCTTGAGCTTGGCGACGCTGGTGATGCCCAGCTCGTGGCGCAGTCGACGGTAGACCGCACACTCGCGCGACTCTCCGGGGAGCGGATGTCCGCAGCAGGAATTCGCCCAAACCAGCGGCCAGGTCTTCTTGGAACCCGCACGCTGCTGGGTCAGGAATCGCCCCTGTCGGTCGAAGAGGAACACCGAGAACGCCTGATGGAGCGGCGTGTCCGACGTATGGACAGTGGCCTTCGGGGCGGTGCCGATCGGTTGGTCGTTGTCGTCGCACAGCACGACGTCTTCGGATGTGATTTGCATGGTCTTGTTAACGTAACCCTGCCGGGTGGGTTTGGGTTCCCTCAGCCTCCGGATTCCCACTTTGCCTTGAGCGTGTCGAAGTCGTAGCCGGCGGGCCATTTGCTGCGTGACGATTCGTCGAAACTGGCGCGCCAACGGCTGTGCAGCCAGAGGTACTGTTCCGGGGCGCTGCGGATGACTTCCTCGAAAACGTTCGTGAATTCGGTGGTGATCCGCCGGATCTCGGTGTCCCGGTCGGCGTCTTGGTTCGGAACAATCGGCTTTCGAACCACCAGGCGGTACGTATCGTCGGGATTGCGGAGGCAGAATGCCGGAATTACGACACAACCGGTCTTGAGGGCGAGCGCCGCCGCACCGTCGGCGACCCCGGCGGGGGCTCCGAAGAACGGCACAAAGATATCGGACGCGTTCTGGTCGGGGAGAATGCCCGCAACACCGCCGTCGGCGAGCGTCCGGAACAACGTTCGCAAGCCGGACGGACGATTGCGGTCGACCGTGATGAACCCACCCGACTCGCGCAGCTGTTTCACCAACGAGCGCATGCCGGGATCGTCGGGGTCGCGGGTGACCACGGCGAGCTGAACCCCTTGGGCTGCGACAAAACGGGCGAACAGCTCGAGGGAGCCGAGGTGGGCGCCTACCGCGACAATTCCCGCCTTGCTCTCCAGGTAGGGGCGGGCATGCTCCATACCCTCCTGGGACGTCACCAGCGCGAGGAGGTCCTTCGGGTCGGTGGTGATGCCCTTGAGGAAGTCGAGCAGCGCGGCCCCCCAGTGCTCGAAGCAGCGGATGGACAATGCGGCGCGCTCGGAAGGGGGCATTTCCGGGAACGCGAAGGCGAGGTTGCGGTCGGTGGCGCGCCGGGCCTTCTTCGCGAACCGGTGACCGACTCGCCCCAGGCGCCTTCCCCAAGCCAACGCCTTCGCTCGCGGCATCGTGCCGACCTTGCGGATCAGGCGGGGGATGAGCCAGACCAGAGCCTGTTGGATCTGCAACGAACCGGAGCGTTTACGGACCATCGGATGGTGCATCCTACCGCACGCGGACCCCGGCACGGACGAATTCGAATGTTACGAAAATTTCGTAATTTTCCGTCGGCGCAGTCTTGAAACGTCCACTCCACGCCGGTAATATTTCCCTTGGTTGGCAGTCGGAAGTTTGGAGTGCCAAACAGGCCGGATTCCGGTTCTGCACGGCGTTCACGACATTCCGAAGGCACGAAGAATCACGGAAGGAACGTTTATCATGCTCAAGCCTCTCGGCGACCGCATCGTGGTCAAGGCGATTGAAGCCGATGAAAAGACCAGCGGCGGCATCGTTCTGCCCGACAGCGCCAAGGAACGCCCCCAGACGGGCGAGGTGCTGGCGGTGGGCCCCGGCAAGACTCTCGACAACGGGACTGTCGCGGCAATGGAAGTGAAAGTGGGCGACAAGGTCGTCTACAGCAAGTATGGCGGTACGGAGATCAAGGTCGAAGGCCAGGAAGTGATCATCCTCCGCCAGGACGATATCCTCGGGATTGTGGAGGGTTAAATGGCAGCCAAGGATCTGCAGTTCGATGAAGCCGCCCGGCGCTCGCTCGAGCGCGGTGTCAACATCCTCGCCGATGCGGTGAAGGTGACCCTGGGCCCCAAGGGCCGCAACGTGGTCATCGAGAAGAAGTTCGGCTCTCCGTCGATTGTCAACGACGGTGTCACCATCGCCAAGGAGATCGAACTCGAGGACAAGTTCGAGAACATGGGCGCCCAGCTCGTCCGTGAAGTCGCGTCCAAGACCAACGACGTCGCCGGCGACGGTACCACCACCGCCACCGTTCTCGCCCAGGCCATTGTCCGCGAAGGCCTGCGCAATGTTGCGGCTGGTTCCAACCCGATGCTGATCAAGCGCGGCGTGGACAAGGCCGTGGATGCTGCGATCGCCGAGATCAAGCGTCTCTCGACCCCGGTCGAGGGCACCGACGCGATCACCAATGTCGCTGCGATCTCCGCCAACGACCGCCAGATCGGCGAACTGGTCGCCAAGGCCATGGAAGCCG
>CAZYBA010000118.1:925-8832 GCA_964646105.1 uncultured Armatimonadia bacterium | reverse complement strand
TCAGGGACAACCCCGGAAGCGCCAGAGCAGATTCGCTCCCCGTTCCTGAGCCAAAATCGACCGCGCCGAGAACGACTTTACATGACCGTCCGCGTGGATCACGGTCGCCCGACCGTCGTCACGTCCGGTCGCGAAGTGGCGGGCGTAGACCGGCTTGAGCTGGCCTGGAGGCAACGCAGTCAACTCACGCACCAGATCGCGGTCGGAGACCAGCGGGGTACCGAGCCGCGGGTCGAGCGCGTTGGGCCGGCCCGCCGCCACACACGGATCGAAATTGTGCCCGCGGTACTTCCCCAGAGCTCCGCCCGCCGCAGCGTTCGGCGTGTCGGTGAACAGCGGCACCCGCGCCGGCTCGTCCATCGATGCGTGGTTCAACACGGACGGAAACCCCTCGGCGGCGGACGGATCGAACGCGGTTTGCGCGGTCATGCCGACGGACGCATAGCCACGGTTGGCCCAATCGACCGGGTAGCCGGGCGACGACGCCGACGGACACAGGAAAACTCCGCGGTTGCGAACATACGGCTCCACCATCTGGCTCCAAATGGTCCGTTCCGGCGTGCCGTAGTTGGCAGTCATCGGAAACGATTCGTCGTGATCCTGCACATACATCATGACCCCGAGCGCAAGTTGGCGCTGATTCGAGAGACAGGACGCCTGCCGGGCCCGTTCCCGGGCCTGGGCGAACACCGGAAACAGGATCGCCGCAAGGATTGCGATGATGGCGATCACTACCAATAGTTCGATCAACGTGAACGCGGCGGTCGAACGCGCAGGCATGTCAGTACGACGCGATACCGTACGGTCTCGTTCCCCGGCGATCCCGACAAAAGCGGGAGCACGGTAGTACGTTGCCGTCGGTATCGGATCTTTCGCCATCCGGCAACGGGAAATCCCCCCGGATTCCGCCCCGAATGTTTCGGAACGTCTACGCACGTTCGATTTCCAGCTCGGATCCCAAAACGTCCGCCGTGATCCGGGCTGTGAACTCCGACGCTTCCCTCAGTGCAGAGCGGATCGGCTTGCCGGTAGGCATTCCCGGGCGTTCATGCCCGGTGCGGAACAGCCACGCGTCACGGAGCAGACGCTGACGCCCCACCACGGCCGAAAAGACCGCAGCGGACCGACGATGGCCCGACCATGCGGCAACTTGGGAAAGGTCGAATCCAATCCGCAATACATTTCCGTGAACCGTCGCGATCGGCTTTCCCGCCTCGCGAATCCGGTAATTGCACTCGAGCGCGGTCGGAAAGACTAACGGAGCAGCAGTCCAAGCGCGGCGAATCGCCTCTTCACCATCCCATTCGCGGGTCCAAGCGGGATCGAACGGAACCGGCGGCGCGACCGTGAATTTGCCTTCGGATTCAATCACCAACGGGGACCGGCTCGGTTTGACACCCATTTTCTCCAACAACGCGCGGGCGAGGAAGCCGTGCGCGAACGCATGGATGTGGACCCCATCGGACGCCAACGTGTAGTCGGGTTGGCGGCGACGGCGGCGGGCAAGATGGCGCAACAGCGGGGTTCGGGCGTCCGCGACCGGGATATGTTTTCGAGAAAGCATCCAGCGCGAATACGCAGCAAGAACTTCGTCGTAGTCGAACGGGGCTTTTGCGTCGAAACGTTTGCGGTCGAAAGGCGGCGGAGTGATCCAGAACAGCCGGGCGCCCCGGGCGGCAACCATTCGTTCAAGTCGTTCCACCCCGTGTCGGAACGCCGAAAATCGCTTCTCGTCGAGCGGCTGGTAAATGCCGTCGTTCATGCCGTAGCACGCCGCGACCGTGTCGGGTCGATGGGCATCGAGCACACGTTCCAGACGTTCGAAAACCACAGGGCGCGGGAACGCCCCGCCGGCGTGGCCGTCCTCGGAGAGTCCGGACAGGGTTTCGGACGGCAGGCCGGCGTTGACGACATCGACGGTCCGGCCCGGGAAGCGGACCGCCAGTGCGGCGTCCACCATGTCGACCCAATGGCCGGCCCAGGTGTTGCTGTCGCCGAGGCAGAGGAGTGTGCGGGGAGGATTGGTCATGGAGGAAACGAAAAACGGCCCCCGGACACGCGGTCCGGGGGGCGTACCCAATCAGGACGCGGCGCCGAGGTCGTCGGGCAGCGTGAACGTCGTCTGCAGGGTCTGGGTCTGGCCGGTTTCGGCAGCCCGGTAGCCCGCCTCGATGATCTCGATGACATGGGCGGCATGGTCGGCGGTGACAATGCTGGGCTTGCCCTCGCGGATCCAGCGCACCAGCTGCATCGAGTCTTCGTAGACATGATGCTCACCGATCTTGCCGTGGGCGGCGTACTTGCCGGCCACGTGCGGGGTCACTTGCAGCGGCGAGAGGCCGTCTTCCATACCCGGATAGGCGATCGGTTCGCCGTTGAGTTTGGTGCCGACAATCGAGCCCTTCTCACCGAAGTAGCTGGGCTGACCGAATTCGGAAACCATTCCCGCGAAGGTGCCGTGGATGAGCGCGAAGACATTGTCGCCGAAATCCGCGATGATCAGCGTGTTGTCATCGGCGTCGCAGTCGTACATCTCGCCCTTGAATTCGCGTTGCTTGATCCCGACTCCGGACATGGCGGTGACCCGCTTGGCCGGACCGAGGACGCCGGTGAGGCTGTGCAGGGCGTAGACCGTCATGTCGTAGAGGGGGCCGCCGCCCGGCTTGCGCCAGTACCAGCTGGGGTTGATGTTGGTGAGCGGGGTGTCGCCGGTGCGGACCCCTTCGTTCTCGTGGTACGCGCCGAACGCAGCCCCGGCGACGGCCCAGGAAAGCTTGCCGAGGGCTCCGCCACGCACCAGTTCACGGATCTTATGGTTGGTGGGACGCAGCATCTGGCCGGGGGATGCCACCAAGTGGACACCCTTGGCCTGGGCGCGGGCGATCAGGTCGAGCGCCTCGCCGCTGGTGACTGTCATGGTCTTGTTGAAATGGATATGCTTGCCGGCTTCGATCGCCTTGATGCCCTGCTCGTAGTGCAGGCCGATCGGCGAGCAAATCACCACCATGTCGACATTCGGGTCGGCGAAAAGTTCGTCCTCGGTCTCGTAGGCCTTGGCGACCCCGTATTTTTCGGCCGCGGCCGCGGCACGCCCGGGGGCAGGATCGCAGCAGGCCGCCAGATGGACCTGATCGGCCACATCGGGAAGGATGAAATGGTCCAGGGCTCCACGGATGCCGATGCTTCCGCAGCCAACCACACCGATGCCAACGCGTTTGCTCATGTGTCGTCTCCTCGCACCGCAGCGGGTGCATGATCGGTTATCGTTTCCACGGACAGGGTACCGCCCCCTGCCTCGTTGGAGCCCGGCGGACGATAGACTGGCAACGATGCGGGCGTTGTTGTTCGATTTCGACGGAACGATTGTGGACACGGAACTTCCGGAGCTCCACTCGTGGCAGGCGGTCTACGCCGAGTACGGGCTGGAAGTGCCGATGGACCGCTGGCTGGTAACGGTCGGGTTGCCGTCGGGGGCTTCCGGATGGCATCCGGCCGACCATCTCGACGCGGCGGTGCCCGGTCTCGATCGTGCGCGGGTCGTTGCCCGCCAACGCGCAGACTACCTGGCCCGCGTCGACGCGCAGCCGGTGCTGCCCGGGATCCTCGACTGGATCACGTTCGCGGAAGCCTCGGGAATCGCAGTCGGTGTGGCATCGTCGGCGACCCGCGACTGGGTCGAACCGCATCTCGAGGCCCGCGGCCTGCGGCAGCGGTTCCGGACCATCCGCACCCGCGACGATGTGAAGCGGGCGAAACCGAGTCCGGATTTGTATCTGCTCGCCTGCGCGGATCTCGGGGTGGCCCCGGCGGACGCAGTGGCGGTGGAGGATTCGGAGCACGGCGTGGCGGCGGCCCGTGCCGCAGGCCTCACCTGCATCGCCGTGCCCAACACACTCACCCGCCACCACAATCTTTCCGCGGCCCACCATTTCTGCGATCGCCTCTCCGACCTCGACCCTTTCCTTTTTGTCCAGAATCGCAGTTGATTCCCGCTCCGGCCTGCAAACCCGGCGTCGTTCCCCCGATCGGACGTCCGTGGTACGGGAGAAAACGATCGCTGCTATCCGTTGACATCTCCGCAGACATCCGACTCGGGCGCGGCGGCAAGGCTATAATGAGGAACCCGTGTCACTAACTTTCCACCCTTCCGACGCGATCACAGTCGGCTCGCTCGTCATTCTGGAGGGATTGCTCTCCGCCGACAATGCCTTGGTCCTGGCGCTTCTGGTGCGGCACCTGCGTGCCAAGGAACAGGAGAGCGCGCTCTGGTGGGGTCTTGCGATCGCCTTCGGGCTGCGCTCCATCGGCATTGCGTTGGCGTCCGTTCTGATCGGTCTCTGGTGGGTCTGCGGATTGGGGTCGCTCTACCTCATATTCCTGACCACCAAGCATTTCATTGGCAAACGAAACGGCGGTCACGGGGAATCCGACGATGCCGGCGCAACCGATTCCGAGGATGGAACGCCCAAGAAGAAAAAGAAGGTCAATGGATACTGGGCGACGGTCGGCCAACTCTGTATCACCGACTTGTTCTTCGCAATCGACTCGATCCTGGTCGCGGTGGCGCTGGTCAATTCCCCACAGAAGATCTGGATTGTCTACCTTGGCGGTTTCCTCGGCATATTGCTGCTTCGGGTAGCGGCGCAGGCCCTGATCGGACTGATCCGGCGCTACCCAGACCTCGACGATGTCGCCTACCAACTGGTGGGTTGGGCTGGAGTCAAGTTGGGATTCGCCGCGGCGCACATATTTGGCATGACCCACGGAACCGATGTCCCGGAAATGCCGAAGGCGGTCTTCTGGGGAGTTTTCGTCCTCATCATTGTCTTCGGAGTCGGCAAGGCGTTGCGGAACGGAACCGTCTCCGGAGCCGCCGGATCCGAAAGCTCGAACCAGAACTCCCGCTGAGGCGTATCGCGGGACGGCACGCAATTGGCTCACCCCGGAAGGTGTCGGGCTGGTCCCGACGTCGATCGCAATCCCCATGCCTGCCTGTCTCGGGTCGGGCTGGTCCCGACGTCGATCGCAATCCCCGTGCCTGCCTGTCTCGGGTCGGGCTCGCCCGGGACCGTTGCGCAGCCACCACAATGCCGGGATGGGTTACCGGGATGTCGCAGATGCCGGTTCCCGCGCAACCGCGCATCCGAGCACGGGCGTAGCGTCGACCGCTAGTGCTCGTTCACCCCGCGGACGAACCGACCATCGCACGGGTCCCGCATTCGAGGCGTCTCGGCGGTGTCGGTATGGCGCCATGCGTTCCGGGACGGTCGGGGTTGTGGTCAGCCTACCGCGGCGGTCTGGCAGGCCGGGCAGACGCCGTAGAGTTCGAGTTGGTGACGGGAGATGCGGTAGCCGCTGGACGTTTCCAGCTTTTTCGCCAATCCGGTGATGTCGCATTCGTCGAAATCGGCGACATCCCCGCAGGTCTCGCACACGATGTGATGATGGTGCGGGCCATCCTGGGGCTCCGAACGTTCGTAACGCGCGTAACCTTGGCCGAACTCGATGCGGTTGGCGAGGCCCATTTCCACCAACAAATTGGCAAAACGGTAGACAGTCACCAGATTGACCGGTTCGTCTCCCGGCGCAGCGCCCAGACGCTTGTTGACTGCGTCATGCAGTTCAGGAACCGAGACCGGTGAGTCGGCATTCACAAACAAGTCGACCAGCGCGGCACGGGGAACCGTCATGCGGCAACCGGATTGGCGCAGTGCGTTAAGGAATCGCTGAATTTCGGCGGGCCCGGATTCCCGCCGGTGCGTACAGGCCATGGCAGGATTCTATCCCAATTCTAACTCCCGAGGGGATCCCCGATGCGTTTGCAACGGCTCGCGTGACGCGTTCAAGGGATCCGCTCACTGTGGCGAGGACCGCCAGCCCCAACGAACCCATGCGGCGAAGCCGGCCATCGCCGCCAGGATGCTCCCAACCGCAGGGTCGCCCAATTCGTCACGCAGCAACTGGATATTGAGGCCGGCGATCACCGTTCCGATTGTCAACGCAAGCGCGGTCAGCCAGCGTGGGTTGGCGAAGTCTCCCATCCGCCGGCGGTCGGCTGTGATGAGAACCAGCGGGAAAACCGCGAACGCCAGCTGCATGGACAGGACCACCTGCGACCAGGTCAGAAGACGGGCGGTTTCCTTGCCGCCGGTGGTCAGCACCAGCACCATCGCCGGGATGATCGCCAGCATCCGTGTCGCCAGTCGCCTCCAGTGGGCGGGCACCCGAATCCGCAGAAACCCTTCCATGACAATCTGGCCGGCAAGCGTGCCGGTGATGGTCGACGACTGACCGGAGGCGAGCAGCGCGACCGCAAACGCTGTGGCGGCGGCTCCCCCGAGGAGTGGGCGTAGCAACTCGTGCGCTTGTCCCAGTTCGGTGACCGGTTCGGTCCGTCCGTGGAACGCCGCGGAGGCGACCACCAGGATGGCTGCGTTCACAAAGAAGGCCGCCCCGAGAGCGAGGACGGTATCGATGGTGTTGAATCGGATCGCCGAGCGGATTCCGTCCGGAGTGCGGTCGTGGGCGCGGGTCTGCACCACCGAGGAATGGAGGTAGAGATTGTGCGGCATGACGGTCGCGCCGAGGATGCCCAGTGCGATCAGGAGCGCCTCGCGGTCGGGCAGCGACGGGGTGACCAATCCGATCCCCGCAGCGGCCCAGTCGGGCTTGGCGGCGGCGATCTGCAAGGCGAAACAAGCGGCGACAGTCGCCACCAGCGCCACCACCACCGCCTCGAGTTTCCGGAAGCCGAAGCGGGTCAGGGCCAAGATCAGGAGTACGTCCAGACCGGTCAGCAACACTCCCCAAACCAGCGGCAGGCCGAACAGCAGGTTCAGCGCCACCGCCGATCCGACCACCTCCGCCAGGTCGCAGGCGATGATCGCCACCTCGCAGAGCAACCAGAGCGCGATGGCGGCGGGCTTGCGGATGTAGTCGCGGCACGCCTGCGCCAGATCCTTCCCGGTGACCAGTCCAAGCCGCGCGCAGAGGATCTGCAAGAGGATGGCCATCAGATTCGACATCAGAATGACCCAGAGCAGCTTGTAACCGTAACGCGAGCCACCCTCCAGGTCGGTGGCCCAGTTGCCGGGGTCCATGTACCCCACACTCACCAGGAAGCCGGGACCGGAAAACGCCAGGAAACGTCGCCATCCCCGCAGTGACGCGGGAATCGGAATCGACCGGTTTGACTCCGGCAGGGACGGTAGTTCCGGCGCAGGCACGGGGTTTGCGCCGGGGCCCGCCGCAGGAATCGGAGACCCCGGATCTCCCTTTCGCATCAATCCAACCCTCCGTGTGCGCCAACCAGAAGGCCGAAGCCGTACGCGAGAGCACCTCCCAACATCCCGACAAAGGTCATTTCCCAACCCTGGGACCACCAACTGCGTCCCGTCACAAATGTCTTGCCGGCCCCGACCGCAAAATGCGCGACAATCGAAATCGCGAGTGAAATCCAGACGGCTTCCAGCCCGCCGGTGAAGAAGAACGGGACAATCGGCAGGAACGCCCCGATGGCGGTGGAGACACAGGCCACCACCGCCGACATCCAGGGGTTCGGGAAACGATCTTCCGAGAGCCCCAGTTCCTCGCGGACCATGGTCTGCAAGAACAGCTGCGGGTTGGCGGTCAGACGATCGGCCAGCGTCCTCGCCTCATCCTCGGTAAAGCCCTTGAGCTGGTACATCAGTTCGAGCTCCTCGCGCTCGTGCTCCGGGTCGGCCTCGATTTCGCGTCGTTCACGCTCGATTTCGCCCTCATGCACTTCGCGTTCCGACTTGGCGGCCAAATAGGCGGAGCTGCCCATCGAGAACGCCGAACCGATCATGCCGGCCAGTCCGGCGATCAGGACGAATTTCGGACTGGCGTCGGTAGCCCCCGCCACCGCCGACACAATCCCGAACACC
>CAZYBA010000118.1:0-915 GCA_964646105.1 uncultured Armatimonadia bacterium | reverse complement strand
GGGCATGCCATTTTTCCCGGGCCAGCAAGGCGTCCAGACGCGAACGCGGTCCATGATCTGCCTCGTGGGCCATGGCGTGCAACCGCTCCGCGTGCGCCTTTTCGTCGGGAATCACCTGCTGGAGAATGGCGGTCGAGAGCGGATCGTCGAGATCGGCGATCTGGCGCTGGTAATCGGAAACATGACCCCGTTCCTCACGCTCGATCCGCCGGATCATCGCGTCCGGACCGAACATCCGGAGCAATCGTTGCTGCTTGCGCAGGGGCGCCTCGATTTCGGCCGGATCGACGGTTTCACCGAGGGCGGAGAGCCGTTCGGCCCAGAGGCGGGCGTGCTCCTCCTCGCTGCGGGCCATGCGCTCCAGAAGTTCGCGACGTTTGGGGCTGGGCTCGGCGCCTGCCAGTTCGGCGTAGACACGTGCCACCACCATTTCCTCCCGCCAGTTCTCGCGCAGGACATGGACCAACTTGGTGCGGGACGCGCTCATCGTGATGTCTCCGGGTCGGGCCAGCTTCCGTCGGCATTGGGGATCGGTGCCCCGTGGGGGCAGGTGGACGGATGATTGAGGAATGCGGCCAAGCGTTCCTCGAATTCCTCGGAGATGACATGTTCAAGACGTTCCGCTTCGAGATGGGCGCAGTCCGGGGCGAATCCGAGACAGTCGGTGAGGAACCGTTCGAGCAGGCGGTGGTGGCGGGCGAGTTCAACCGCGGCGCGTGTGCCGGATTCGGTGAGTTCGACGCCCTGATAGGCTCGGTAATCCACCAGTCCTTCGTCACGCAGCCCCTTGAGCATTTTGGTGACAAACGGCCGGCTGGTGCCGGTGCGGGCGGCGATCGCGGACGGCAGGGCGGGAGAGCCCGGCGTGGCGAGGGCGTGGATGGCCTTGAGGACATCGCCGGTGGCTTTGCCGAG
>CAZYBA010000117.1:3569-8889 GCA_964646105.1 uncultured Armatimonadia bacterium | reverse complement strand
GTCAACGACGACACCAACGCCGACGACAGTTCCACAACGAACGCCAACTCCAGCGCCAACGACGACACCAACGCCGACACCAACGCCGACGACAACTTCAAAACAAACACCAACGCCAACGCCAACGCCAACCAGAACGGCATACCCCGGCACCGCCAACGTCAACGTGTCGTTCCAACCATCCCGGCATCGCGTCACAAAAAGAGGAGGCGGAACGACCGGAACGGAAATCAGATTCCAACTCCCCGAATTCAATCCGCAACCGAAACCCCGATGAAACCCACGCGCCTCGTCGACACACACCAACACCTCTGGGACCTTTCCCGCTTCAACCTGCCCTGGACCAAGGGTGCCGGACTGCCACTCGAACGAAATTACCTGCCGTCCGATTACGACACTGCGATCCACGGCACCGGCATCGATACGGCCGTGTACATGGAGGTCGATGTCGCCCCGGACCAAAAAACCGACGAGGCACGCGCCGCCTGCGGACGCGGCCCCGCCGTTGTCGGGGGCAATCCCGCCGACACGACGTTCGCCGATTACCTCGACCGGATCGCGCACCCCAACCTGCGCGGAGTCCGCCAAGTCCTGCACGGAGGCCTTCCCGCCGGAACCTGTGTCTCCGAGCCCTTTGTCAGCGGTGTCCGCGAACTGGGAAATCGTCAACTGACATTCGACTTGTGCATGCGCCCCCTCGAGCTCGCCGACGGCGCCAAGCTGGCGTCCCTCTGCCCCGACACCCGATTCATCCTCGACCATTGCGGGAACGGGAATGTTCGGTTCTCGGATTCCGATCGCGATCGGTGGAAACACGGGATCGAAACCGTAGCCAAGCAACCCAATACCATTTGCAAGATCAGCGGGATTGTCGCGTCCGCCAAGGGACTGCCGTGGAGCGCCGACGATCTGGCTCCGCTGGTCGATCACTGCTGGGATGCGTTCGGACCGGATCGCGTCGTCTTCGGCAGCGACTGGCCGGTCTGCACACTCGCCGCCAGCCTCGCCGAATGGGTGGGCGCACTGCGCCAAATCGCCGCACGTCGCCCCGAAGCCGACCAACGCAAACTCTTCCACGAGAACGCCGTACGCTTCTACCGCCTCCCGCGCTGAATCCATGGGTCCCTCTTCGCCAAATGCCGTAGTCGCCAGCAAACCTGGTCAACCTCGACAAACCTCGCGAGCCCGACCCATGCACATCCCCCCGCAGACCATTCGGTTCCGGCAGGATGCCGATTCGGGGCGAATCCTGTTGGAGATCGCCCCACCACGCCCGATCGCGAGGCAACGTTGTGAACACTCCCGACTGGATTGAATCGCTGGACACCGCCGACTGGGATAACCCCGGGGCCATCACGCGGGTCCTGGTGGTCGCCAACCCGCACATGGCCCGATTCCAAGGAGTCGCCCAGCTCAACGTCGATTTCCGCACCCGCGGCACGCCGCCCATCCGGCTCGAAACCAAGGACGGTGAAACAGTCCCATGCCGGGTCGTCGATGAAACCCTCGGGCCAGTCGAGGCCGACGGCAAGCGACGCTGGCGTTTTGCTCTCCTTTTTCCCGTTCTGGTTCCCCCGCAATCCCTGGTTGCCGTCCGTGCCGTCTGGGGACTCCCGGCCGACAACAGCACATTCGATTCGGAATGCGCAATCCTTCCCGCCTGGGAAACCACTTGCCATGCCGGTACCCACCCGGTCCCCGGACCGTTCCCGCCGAGCGACAACCCGATCAAAACCAATCCCATCCCCTGATCGCAACACACCCGCCACCTGCCAATGCGCCTGCATCACACGGGACAATCTCGACAACGCACCCCATAGCGGTCGCGATTTCCGACCGGAACCACGACAACCAAAACCCACAAACGAGAACTGCTTGTTCCCCCTCGCTACCGACACCGCAGTCCCGACAGGACGATAGGAAGACCCGCATGCAAAAACACCCTCTTGTCATTTCCCGCGGCGGGGACGCCGGACCGTATCAGGCGTTCCCGGATGCCTGCCGCCTCCCCGACGGCTCCATCGCCTGTGTCTTCTACGCCGGCTACGGCCATGTCTCGCTTCCCAAGCCCGGTTGGCCCGACGGCGGACGCATTTGCATGGTCCGTTCCACCGACGAAGGCCGCACCTGGAGCACCCCGGCTGTCATTTTCGACGACCCCATGGACAACCGCGACCCCCACATCGCGGTCCTCGCCGACAAGAGCGTTGTCGTCACCTTCTTTTCCCTGATGCCCGGCACCGCGGGGCGCACCTACGACGGCGCGGGGGTGCAGATAATCCGTTCGACCGACGGCGGCAAGTCGTTTTCGAAGACCGCGCAGCAGATCGCACCGCCCGGCTGGTATGTCTCGGCACCGGTACGCACCCTCGGTCGGCGCGACTGCATCCTCGGGATCTACACGGAAACCGACGGTCAGTCCTACGGCGGAGTGATTTTGTCGCGCGACTCCGGTCGGACTTGGTCGGCGCCGATCCCGATCGGCAAGGGGCAGGGAATCCCGCTCGATGCCGAAACCGACATTGTGGAAATGCGGGACGGCACCCTGTACGCGGCGCTGCGCTCGAGCAAGTCCCCGATGCACTTCGCCACCAGTGTCGACCGCGGCAAGACCTGGTCCCCCGCCGTCTCGATGGGTTTCCCCGGCCATGCCCCCCATTTCCTGCGCCTTCGCTCCGGCGAGATTGTCCTCACCCATCGGATGCCGCGCACGGAAGTGCACTTCAGCCGCGACGAAGGCCGTACTTGGCAAGGGCCGTTCCGGATCGACGATGTGATCGGCGCGTATCCGTCTACCGTCGAGCTGCGCGACGGAACGCTCCTTTTTGTTTGGTACACGGAGGGGGGAGACAGCCATGTGCGCGCGCAGCGGTTCCTCCGTACACCGGCCGACATCGAGCCGCTTCCGCCGTTCCCCGGAAAATAGCATCGGAACCCGACCCGGGATCGCACGGAAAGCCCGGAACCGTCCCGCCGCAACGATGTCTCCGGCGGGACCGGTTTTCGGGTCTGTGGAAAACGGTTTCTCAATCCGTTGACAACATCGCCACCGAATGACCTGCGCCCGCATCGGTACAATGGGGCGCCATGGATGTGCGCACCCTCGTCGACACAGTTCTCGCCTGGCGCATGGCGCCGGTCGAGGTGGCCGGCACCCTGCTCAGCGTCGCCGCCGTCGTCCTCACCATCCGGCGTTCGGTCTGGTGCTGGCCCGTCTGGATTGCGGCAACCCTTCTGTATGTCGTGGTGTTCGCGGACGCCAAGCTCTACAGCGATGTCCTCCTGCAGTTCTTCTTCCTTGCGATGCAGGTCGCCGGTTGGCGAGCCTGGGGGAAACACACCGACGATTCCACGCTCGCGGTCGGGGTGCTTACCCCACGGGAACGTTGGACCTGGGCGGCAGTCAGTATCGTCGGTGCCGGGCTCTGGGGCTGGGGCATGGACACGTTCACCGACGCAGCAGCGGCATACCCCGATGCGTTCGTCGCCATCGCCAGTGTCGTCGGGCAATGGCTGCAAACACGCAAGCGAGTGGAATCGTGGGTCTGGTGGATTGTCGTGGACATCGTTGCCACCGCGGTCTACTGGAACAAGGGCCTGCACCCGACCGCCGAACTCTACGTCGGATTTACCGTCCTAGCCTTGGTTGGCCTGCGCGACTGGCTGCGGGAGTGGAAACGTTCTGAAAACGTTCACCCCCTACCGACAGCCGGCTGAGATGCTTCGCCGCACGGCCTGCGTGAACTTACAAACCATTTCGTCCCATCCGACCGTACCGTAAACGGTCCCCTGTCCCGCCATCTCGGCGAAGGTCCCGTCCCGATGAATTTCCGCTCCACTCCCGCCCCCACCGCCGCCCTGCCCGAATGGCCGCAGTGGCGTGGCGTGAACCGCGACGGCAGTGCCGTGGGTTCGCGCTTGCCGGCCGTGCTCCCCCCAAAGTTGCCCGCCCCGCGGTGGCGCGTGGAACTCGGCATCGGCTATGCGTCCCCGGTCGCGGCACGGGGGATCGTGGTGGGATTGGGACGATTGCCCGAAGGCAAGGAACAGGCGGTCGGCATCGACCAACGTTCCGGCAAGGTCCTCTGGCGCCACTCCTGGGAATCGTCGTTTGTTCCGCCGGATCCCACTGCCGGCAAGGGGCCGAACGCCACGCCGGTGATCGACAACGATCGGGTCTACACGCTGGGGCTCGGCGGAATGTTCCACTGCCTCGACCTGAAGAGCGGACGTGTCCTCTGGAAGCACGATCTGGCGTCCGAGTACTGGGGCGTCTCGCGCGGTCCGGCCGGGGACGATTGGTTTCCCGTGTGCGGCTGTGCGACGTCCCCGCTGGTTCTGGGAGATACGGTCGTGCTCGCGGTCGGCGGGCGCAAGGCCGGTTCGCTGGCCGGTTTCGATCGCAGGACGGGAAAACTGGTTTGGTCGAGTCTGGAGGACCGGTCGAGTTACGGGTCCCCGGTTTTGGCGAAAATCGGCGGGGTGGAGCAGATTGTCGCGCCCACCGGCAAGCGGTTGGTGGGATTGGCGCGCACAGACCGCCGTGTCCTGTGGGAATTGCCGATGACTGCCATGTACGAGCAGACCATCCTGACCCCGGTGGTATGGAAGGACCGGGTGCTCGCCGGTGGCGAGGCGCGCCCCATGGAAGCATTGCAAATCGAGGTTTCCGCAACGGGATCCGCGGTGGCGCGCACCGCCTGGCGCAACGCGGAAATGTCACCGTACCTAAGCACTCCCTTGGCGTTCGACAACACCGCGGTTGCCCTCGACCATCGATCGCGCCGGTTGGTGGCGGTTGATCTGGAAACGGGAAAGACCGTCTGGACATCGCCCCGCATCGCACGTCAGTTCGCGGTGCTCACCCGCGCCGAAAAGCGGCTCTTGGTGCTCACCGACCTCGGCAAACTGCATGCGGCGGCGGCCGCGGCCGACAGTTGGCGCGAGGAGGCGGTGTGGGACCTGCCCGGGGAGGCTCCGTGGTGGTCGCAAGTGGCGGTGCTTGGCGACCAATTGCTGATCCGTGACTCCCAATCGGTGGGGTTGTTTCCGGTTTCGTAAACGGCAACGTACTCCAAAACATCCCGAACCGGCGCGATCGTCCGACCCGAATGCCGCTGCCTGCGGACGACGCTGGGCTATAATCCGGTTTGTGATCGCACAACTCACCGGTACAGTCGCCCACGCCGGCGCCCCGGTGCTGGTGCTCGATGTCAACGGAGTCGGCTACCAGATCTCGGTGCCGCTCTCCGTGTTGGAACAACTTCCGGCGGACGGCAGTCCGATCACACTTCTCACACGCCTGCTGGTGCGCGAGGAC
>CAZYBA010000117.1:0-3559 GCA_964646105.1 uncultured Armatimonadia bacterium | reverse complement strand
CAAGGCGGCGGGCAAGGAGGAGGGCTACCGAACGGGCTTCCTCGACGCCACCGAGCGGCATGTTTTCGACTTGCTGCTGACGGTCACCGGTGTCGGCCCCAAGGCCGCGCTGGCGTTGCTGTCCGCCCTCGGCGGCACCGGCCTCGCGCGTGCGGTCGCCGACGACGATCTGCGTTCGCTCACCAAGGTGCCGGGAATCGGTGCGAAAACCGGCCAGCGTCTGATCCTCGAGCTCAAGGACAAACTCGCCGCGCTCGGTTGGTCCCAGCGCCCCGGGGGACGCGAGACCACCCCCAAGCCCGCCCCGCAGCCGGCGAGTGTGGTCGACGATGTGGTGTCGGCGCTCGTGAATCTGGGCTACAACCGGAACGAAGCCGCGAAAGCCGCCGCAGCCGCAGCCGACGACTCCGCCCCGACACCCGACTTCCCGGCATTGCTGCGTTCGTCGCTGCAACGCCTTACCCGTTGACCCGGCGGGTTTCCGCCAGACGCGTGTCCGGTGAGCGACCGCGGAGGACTCTTTGATGGCCATCCAATCGACACAGGGCCTCGGCACCAATCCCGACCCCGCTCCCGAGCGGGTCTGGACCGCACCGGAACGTCAGGACAACGACGACAGCGAGCTCTCCCTGCGCCCCAAACGCCTCGCCGAGTACATCGGCCAGGGCAAGATCAAGGAAAAGCTGGCCATCGGGCTGGCGGCGGCCCGGATGCGCGGCGAGGCGATCGACCACATCCTGCTGCACGGACCGCCCGGACTCGGGAAGACCAGCTTGGCGACGGTCATCGCGAACGAAATGGGTGCCAACCTGCGGGCCACCAGCGGTCCCGCCATCGAGCGCCCCGGCGATCTGGTCGCCATCCTCTCCAATCTGGAAGAGGGCTCGGTCCTGTTCATCGACGAGATCCACCGGCTCAACCGGCTCGCCGAAGAGTTCCTCTATCCGGCCATGGAAGACTACGAAATGGACATGACCATCGGGCAGGGGCCGTCCGCCCGAACCGTCAAGATTCCGCTGAACCGGTTCACCCTGATCGGAGCCACCACCCGGCCGGGCTTGCTCACCAACCCCCTGCGCGACCGCTTCGGGATTGTCGAACAGTTCGAGTTCTACACCAACGACGACCTCGCACAGATCCTGGTGCGCTCGGCGGAAATCCTGGGCGTGGGCATCGACGAAAGCGGAGCGCGCGAAATCGCGGGACGTTCCCGCGGGACACCGCGCATCGCCAACCGCTTGCTCAAGCGGGCACGCGACTTTGCCCAGGTGCGCGCGGACGGGGTGGTTTCGAAGGACGTCGCCGATGCCGCGCTGGCGTTGCTCGAGGTCGACCACGTGGGTCTTGATGCGTTGGACCGGTTGTATCTGTCGACCCTGGTTGACAAGTTCGACGGCGGCCCGGCCGGCGCGGAAACCATGGCCGCGACATTGCGCCTCGAGCGGGATACGATAGAAGACGTTGTCGAGCCGTTCCTGATGATGCTCGGGATGGTCCACCGGACCCCGCGCGGGCGGGTGGCCACCGCCGGGGCCTACGCGCATCTGGGACGCAGGCTGCCGCGCAGGCGAAGCCGTCCGGTCTCCGAACTGCCCGGACTCGAGATTGATTCCGACCAACACGACTAGAGTTCCATGAACTGCCCCGAGTGCCAGACCCGCAACCCCATCGGCAGCCGATTCTGTCGGCTGTGCGGCACGGCGTTGGCCGTGCCCGCCGGCTCGTTGGCGGAAGAAGAGGCGCGGCAGGCCGAACTCGAGCGCGCCCGCGAACAGGGCGCCGAACTGCTGGCCCGCGCGCACCGTCACCTCGAACGCCATGAGGTTGATGCGGCAATTCCCTTGGTGGAGGAAGCCGCACGCCTGCTGCCCGAGTCCACCGCCGCCCACTCGCTCCTCGCCACCGCGTACGAACGGGCACACCGCAACGACGATGCGGTCAAGGCGATGGAACGGGTGGTCGAACTCAACCCCGATTCCGAAGTCGACCGCGACAAACTCGACCGGTTGCGACGTGGGGTTCATTTTGTCCCCGAGATCGTCGCCGAGCCCGAAGCCGGTTTCGACTGGAAACGAACCGTACCCTGGGCGGCGGGCGCCGGAGCCATGCTGCTGGTGCTCGGAGTCGGGTCGTTGCTCACACGACCGAAGCAGCCCGCCCGCACCACAACCCAGCCGCGTGTCCAGCCGATCAACCCGCAGGTGGTCGGCAACCCCATCGCGTCACCCACCTCCCCGGGCAACATCGCCTTGCTGCCGACCGCCCCGATCAACAACGGCGACCCGTTCGCGCGTCAAAATCCCCCGGTCAACCCGACCACCCCGCCCCCGGTACCGACACCGGGCACCAACCCTGTCCCGAACACGCCGTCGGTCAACCCGCCCGCCGTCGGGAACGCATTACCCGGACTCGGCGGCAACCCACCCGCTCCATCCGCACCGGAAAACAATGTCCGCCCGGTTCCGCCGTTGGTGATTTCTCCGCAGGGTGCCGCAAACCGCATTCCCCGAGAATCCATTTCCGCGACTCCACCGCCAGACGGTTCCCAGGGCGGTTCGATCGCAGCCGGGCCACCGAGCGGAGGATCGGGTGAAACCACCACCGCCGCCCCGCCCGCGCAACGCGGCTACATCCGCGTCGAATTCCACGACAAAGACAACCCCTCGGGCAAGCGCGATGACGACAACAATGGTTCGACGCGCTCCGGCGGTCCCCGCCCCGACACCGGCGGCGATCCCATGCTCAAGGCGCAGGCAATGCAGTCCGCCGGAAAGTGGCGCGAGGCGATCGCGTGGTTCCGGAACGCCCAATTCGCAGGCGCCGACCCCGGCGAATGCCAACAAGGCATCGCGCTCTGCCACCAACGTCTCGGGGAGTGGGACAACGCGCGGGCGGCGTACAAACGGGCCCTCGACGCGTTTTCCAAGCATCGCGGCACCCCGCGCTGGCGCACCGCCGAGCGGGGCTGGAACGCCTGCCGAGCGGCACTGGAGGTTCTCGGTGAATGAATTCCACCGCCAAACGATTGGTCGTATCCAAGGGTGCACCGTGAATAACTTCCGCGTCCCACGACCGACACGCCGGGAACTGCTCCTCCTCGGACTGCTCGCCGGCGTAATCCCGGCCGCACCGTCCCTCGGTGCAGCCCGGCCGATCCTCCTCATCTTCCCGTCCGGCTACGGCAAACTGGTGCCGGTCGCAAGCGGCAGCGAGGTCAACGACGGTCTCTCCGATTTCGAACGGATTCTCAAGGCCGCCAAAGTGGTGCGCGGGCTGCTCGAGGAAGAGGCGGCGGTGGACGCCGTCCTGTTCGACAAGGAATCCCCCGCGATGGTCCGGGCGTTGTCCGAATCCAAGGTGGTGCCCGGACCGGCCGAATTCACCGACGAACAAAAACTGCGCATCGGCTCGGCGTTTGGCGCGAATTATGTGGTCTCCGTGAACGCCCGGGGCGGCGCCGAACTGATGCAGATCGACGACCAGGTGGCACGCATCAACGCCGCGGGTCGGCAGTCGTTCGACAACGCCGGAGGCCAAGGCAATGCAAAGGGGGCCAAGG
>CAZYBA010000116.1:0-8894 GCA_964646105.1 uncultured Armatimonadia bacterium | reverse complement strand
GGTCGTCTCGGCGGTGACCACCGGCAGCCCACTCGCCAATGCCTCCAGCAGCACCAGGGCGCAGGCCTCGTAACGCGACGGAAAAACAAAGAAATCACACGCGCGCATGATGTCGGCGATGTCCTTGCGGAAGTCCAAAAAATGCACCCGGGCGTCGACACCCAACGATCGCGCCATCTCCGGGAACGGACTACCCGCCAGCCGCCCGACCACCGCCAGATGCATTTCCGGCACATCTACCAACGCCTTGAGGACGGAATCGAGATTCTTGCGACCGGTTCGAATATCGCCCGTAAACAATCCCAGGGGGACGTCCTGGGGCAATCCCCATTGCGCCCTGTCGCTTTCCCCCGGGTGAAACTGCTCGATATCCACTCCGTTGAGCACAACGTCAACCTTGTCGGGGGCCAGACCGACAATCTCGACGAGTTCGCGACGGACCGTGGACGATGCCGCGACAACCCGTCGCGCATTGTGGAACGTCCTGCGCTCACCCCATGCGTTCAGCGCCGAGTAGGACCATTGGTACGCCGCGTACGCTCCCTTGCTGGCACGGGAAGGGTGAACGGGGTGCCGCCGCCAAGCCGAGTGGACAAACTGGGCCGTGTTGATGTCGTGTGGACCGTCGAGCGTCCATCCATAGCCGTGGACTATGTCGGGGCGGCGGGGCAGGGCACGCAACGCCCGATTCGCCAACGCGATGGACTCCAGCCCGTACGCCAGATCCACCCCTCGGTTGCGGGGTTGGATCGGAATCCACTGCGCCCCGGCGTCGACAAGGCGCGCATCCACCTGATCAGCCAGCAGGCTGACTTGGAAGCCACGTGACACCGCCCGCATGGCGATCTCGAAGTTGGCCCTCCCCTGACCGTCGCCTGGACGCGCATAACGGGAAACAATGGCAATGTGCACGGTTCAGCCTCGGGCGACGGCAGCGAAATCCGCCGGCCCCGCCCCGTCTCTCGAAGTTGCTCGCTGGACCTCGGCGGCTTTTCGACGGCGCTCCAGTTCAAAAAGACTGATGTCCACGCCACCCAACATCAGCCAAACCAGCGACGATGGCGCGTAGTAGCCGCCCATGGTCCAGTTGCCCAAAAGCACAGTCGCCATTCCAACCGCCGAAAGAGCAACGTTGCTGCGAGTCTCGATCCAATAGCGGAGCAGGCGACTGCACAACACCAACAGCAGGCTCGCATACAGGACACCACCGATGATGCCGGTGCTCACAATGAAGTTCGTGACGTCCACTTCCGTCGAGACATCGACCTGTTCGCCAAACTTCTCCGACGCAATGGTGGTCGAGCCCAGCCCGCGGCCCGCCGGCCGAGTGATTCCCGACTGCAACCCGAACAACACCAGTCCGACGTGCAACCGCCCCGTCGACTCCTCGCCCAAGGGGTCGGTCAATCCCGATGCCTGATGTCCGATCAACACCGAATTTCGCTCGGAGGTAGCCTCCCGCTCAATCCCGTTCAACGCCGAAACCAGACCCAAAACCGCGACCACCCCCACCACCGTGCCGCGAATCCACCAAGTACGCCGGTTTTGGCTGAGGACAGCCCAAGAAGCCACGATCGCAAACATGCACGCGATCACACCGCCGCGGGACGACGAGAGAAATATCGCCGTACACAGCAGCACGACTACCGGCGCATAAATCCACTGCCGCCGCAACAGCCGCGTCCATGCCACCAAGCACGCCATGCCAATGAACATGACGTACTCGCCAAACGAAAGGAAGGTCGAAAAGACACGGTAGATTCCGAGCATCTGTTGGCGGTACTTGGCGGATTCCATCCACGCCAACTCGCGGGCATTGAACCCAACAAAATGCTGATAGAGGCCGTAGCCGGCACAAAAGATGCCCAGCACAACGATCACATTGAATATCCGGTGCAGGACTCCCGGATTAACATGGCATCGGCCGATGTAGAAGTACAACATCGGAAAAATGTAATAGAGAGCCCCCGCGACCCCCACCGTCAAGCCGCCTTGGGCCGGGTTGAAAATTTGCCCGACCATCACCAACATCATCGGCGCCATCAATTTGCTCGGAACGGTATCCAGACGAATCCTGCGCGCGACTAGCAGCCGAACCACCAGGCCTGCCGCCACCATCGCCGAAACCAACGTGATGGGGTCGTTGCCGGAATACCCGATCAACGGAATCATTTCACGCCGGATCAGTCCGATCAACGGAACCATGCCCGCGAAAAGCGGCAAACCCAAGCCCGGGGACAGCGAAACCAAAACCAACACAATACCGACAATCGACAGCGGGACCAGCCAACGGACTGCCACGGACAACTGCCCCAACGTCGGTGTCTCGCTCCATCCCGCACCGCACGCAAGCACGGAGAGCAGGATCAGCAACCATCCGGCCACACCGCCCCGAACCGCGTTGTAGGGAAGCAACTTCCCGAGGACAAACTCGATACCCGACAAACCGAGTCTCATCTCAGCGCAAAATGCCCAGCAACCTGCCGATTCCGACCAGCGCAGAGACACCGAACGTAATGTCCTGGATCGTCAACGGTCGACGGGGAGGTGCGGCCGGGACATAAATGCTGTCCCCCGGCTTCAAGACCACATTGTTGGCCGTGTCACCGCGCAACAACTTTTCCGCATCGACCACGGATACTTTCTCGAGACCGGACGCGTCCTTCTGAATCACCCGGACCTTGCGCAAGTTGACGCCCTGGACCGGCAAGGACGCATTGCTCAAGGCATCCGACAGTGTCACCTGCTTGTCATCGGGATACGGGAAATCCCCGGTCTTGCCGGCAGCACCGGTAATCCGGTACGTATTCCGATTGACCGGAATGACAAGCGTGTCCCCCGCCTTCAGTTTTGCCGTCTCGGGAAGCCGACCGTCCACCAGGAATCGACGCAGGTCGACCTCGATCGCCTGGGTTCCCCGCAAGATCACCGCCTTCGACAGGGACGCTCCGGCAGTCACACCGCCCGCGGCGTTCAACAGCGCAACCACCGATCCGTCGGTCGGAACCGGAATCGACGTCGGATTGCGCACTTCGCCAACCACCCGAACCACCGTCTGCGTTGGGTCGAGCTCCTGGAAAACCAAGTTGTCGCCGGCACGTACCACCTGATTCTGCTCCAGGTCGCCCGCATACAACTTGGCCAAATCGACGTTCAACGACGTTCCATCCGTTCGGTAGATGGTCAGCCGAACGAACTCGCGCCGATCGGACAGCAAGCCGCCCGCCAACGCAACGACGTCCAGAACGCGCGCATTTTCACGCAACGTCACTTTTCCAGGTACCCGGACCGGACCGTACACATTGACTTCACGTGGCTCGCGGGAAACCACGCCCACCACAACCACCGGCTTCGCCAATTGCTTTTGCTTCACCAAGACGTCCGCAACCAACTTGCCGACGGCCTCGGTGGTCAACCCAACTACGCGCAACGAGCCGAAAAAGTACGGGATGCTTCCGTCGGATTGCACCCGGTTCGCCGCGATGCTGAACTCGGGATGGGCCAGAACCGCAATCGAGATCACATCGCCCGATGCAACCACCGACGATGCGGGAACCGCCTGCGCGGACAACTCCCCTTGGGCGTCCACAGGGGTCGAGGGCACCACCGCCATCGCCAAGGAAAGCAGGAGGCACGAGACGCCGACCACGCCGAATCCGCCTGAAACACGATTCCCGATCATGCGTCCCCCTCTTTACCACGGTCGCCGCGTCCCGCCGGCAACGCCGAGTCGGCCCCCGATCCGGTATCGGCGTCCGGAACCGCGGATACAGGCGTAACGGGTGGAGTGGATTCGATCTCGACCGGAGCGTAGTACTTCCCGGAATAGTAATAGTAGTAGTAGTACCCGCCGGCAGAACTGGACAGACGGTTCAACACGGTCCCGAAAACGCGGGTATTGGCACGACGCAGATATTCGATCGCGCGTCGTGTCGACGACCGCTTGGTCTCGCCGAAACCGACAACGACCGCGACCCCGTCCATCAACGTGGCCAAAACCACGCTGTCGGCGACCGCAAGCGACGGCGGCGAGTCATAGATCACAATGTCGGCGCGCGCGCCCAACTCCGCGATCACGCGCTTCATCGCACCCGATCCCAACAATTCCGCCGGGTTCGGCGGAGGCGAGCCCGCCGTGATCAAACTGACCCGGTCGACCCCGGTGGACCGAACCACATCCTCGATCGAGTGCGTGTCCAGCAACAGGTCTGTCAGTCCCGGAGACAGTGTTTCGCGGAAGAGCTTGTGCTGGCTCGGACGCCGCAAGTCCGCGTCCACCACAATGACACGCTTGCCGTCCATCGCGAACGACATCGCCAGGTTGGCAACCGTGGTCGATTTACCTTCCGCCGGGACGGACGAAGTTACCAGCAAACTGCGCATCGGAGCACCGACCGCTGCAAAATTAACGTTCGTACGTAAGGTCCGGTACGACTCCATCAGTGGACTGAACGTTGCGATGTCGCGGATCAATCGCAAGCCCTCTTCTTCCACCAGAGGAATCAATCCCAGGGTCGGCAACCCGAAGGTCCGCTCCGCATCCTCCGGACTGTTGATGCGGTCGTCCACCAATTCCAGAACCAACGCGAGGGCCAATCCGACAAACAGACCGAACAAGGCGGCGAGGCCGATGTTCTGCTGCCGGTTGGGACGGATGGGCAGCACCGGCACCGCAGCCTTCTCGATGTCGCGCACCGCCTGGTTCTGGCCGGCAGTCTGCAGGCGCAACTCGATGTCGCGCTTGCGATCTCCCCAATACTTTGCGCGTTCGATTCCCGCCTTCCACTCGGAATCGTATTGGATGTACAAACGCTCCAACGACGGAATCTGCTCCAGACGTTTGGTGGCCTCGGCGAGCGACGACGACAGATTCGCGGCGCGCGTCGCCAATGCGGCAGCCTCGATCTCCTGCTGGATGATCTGGTCGCTCAATGTCTGCCAGACCGGATTCAAACGTTGTGTGCGGTCGGCAAAGTTGCGCTTGTATTCCGCCATCCGCCGACGAAGATCCTGGACAAGGCGATTTTTCGAAACCACCACCTGATTGTTCGCGCCAAGGTCCTCGCCCAAGGCACGCAGTTCGGTATCCAGATCGTCGATGCGTATCTGCAACTGCTGGATGGACGGGTCGGCCTGCCAGGTAGGAACATCCGAGCGGGTCTTCGATAGCGACGTCAACTTGGCTTCCGAAAACGCAATGCGCCGCCGGGCTTCGTCGAGTTGCGCCCGGGAAGTGTTGTAGGAGAGCGCGAGACTGCGGACAATTTCCTGCTGGGATTGCCGCGTGTTTTCAATGTCGGGAAGACTGTTCTTCTTTTTCAAACGCGACAGACGATCGAAGTTCAATTCCGCGCGCTTGCGGGACGATTCCTCTTGGTCCGAAGCGAACTTGAGCGCGTTGCGAAGGGCCCCGGTGGCGGTCTCCTTGACATCTTGCGTGTAGATGTCCACAAAGGCGTTGGCCGTATCCGCAACCACCACCCGATTCTCGCCCTCGACCGCGACCTGGATGATCGACGTTCCTTCGAGGACTTCCACCTTGACCTGCGGCAACGCCTTCAGTCCCAATCGCTGCGCAACCTTGCTGCGAATGTCAGCCCGTTGCAACATCTCCACCTGGGTCGCAGGGGAATAGTTGGATGGTTGCATGAACAACGACGAAATCGGATCTGTGGACACCGAGTTGATCACATACGACGGTGGAGTGACCAGCAAACGGGAAACAGCACGGTAGACAGGCGACTGCAGACCGGTCATCACAGTGCCCGCAACTAAAACCAAGAGAAACGACTGGATAATGATCGCACGTCGGCGCCGCAAAATGTGAAGGTAGTCCTGAAAACCAGGCGAACTCGACTGGTTCGACACAACATCCGGGCGTTCGATCATAGAGCGTTCCATTAACAACAAAAGTAAACGGCAGGAGGCCGGGCCTGAATTGCCGACGACACCGGTCTTGGCGGTGCATGCGAGGGATGTCCCTGCCAGGCAGCGCCCCGTGAGGCCGAGTCGCGACCGTGCACACCGCGCCGGGTGTCGCAAGAGGATCGGGGGCCTATCCGATCCGAGCTGAAGCCCCTCGCGCGATCGACGACCGGAAGCGGCCGACACAGCATTTCAACGGGGTTTTCCGGACGAAGGCATTCTAACACAAGGGTCCCCGGACGCCACCGGCGACGCGCTCAACCGAACCGTGCCGAAATCGAGCATGGAAACGAAGGCCTTCCACCCACGCCTCGGGGGCGGCCTGCGGGGGGGGGGCGTTCACCAAGGGAACGGCGACCACCGTACCTGCGACCTCGCTTCCGTCAGGCAAAATCAAACACCGACAAGGGCGAGCGGCCTCTCCGGGAAACTTCGTCGCAATTCGCGGACGCAAATCGCAGGAAAACTAGGCAGCAGCTACCTCGCGCACGTCGGTGCGCCTCCATGAGACCGTACCCACCGTCGCACCGGTTTCGACCAACACCGCGCCCGAGACAGGCGCAACAAACTTGCCCTCGACCGAATCGCCGACACCATTTTCCGACGACAAGTACTGCACCAGGCCGGTGAACGTCGCCTCGTCGCGAACCCCGATCTCGGAGCCCCAGCGCACCCAGACATCGCGTGCAAACTCCAGGTCGTCGTCCGCAAAATGTTCCTCGGGGCGCGCAACGATCGCGCGCGCGGCAGCCACCGCAAACTCCATACGTCCGGGTTCCGCCTCCGCAGCCACCCGCAACAATCGGGACGATCCCGACGGGACACGTCCCTGGCGGACAAACGAGCGGGTCGCAGCAACCGCCCATTGGCGGGCCTCGTCCCACTCCCCACGCGCCGACAAGGCTTCAAACAGGTGTTCGAAAACCTTTACCGATATGCCGTCGAACGCATCGTCGGAAAGGAGCAATTCCCCCAGCCAGCGGGCATTGTCGATATCCTCCGACATCCGTTCGAAAACCAGACGGTACACCGAGCGCGCCATCGCGTCCCCACGCCGCGCATGACGATAACTCGCCGCCAAGGCAGCCGACGCACTCCACAGGGTCTCGCGGTCCAGCAAGTTCGACTGCACTGCCGATTCCAACAACTCCATCTGCGGTTCCGACAGGCGGTGTCCGGCAGCCTCGCGCAACAAGTTGCCGACCACATACTGCATCAAATCCGCACGCGGCAGCTCCAACTTCGCCCACCACGGAGAATCCCGCCACTCCGGACGTAAGATCCGTCCGTACACCTCGTCCCGCTCGTCGTCGAGCATCGACAGTACGCCCCGGAACGCCAGACCGGCCACGTAGAAATTCGAGCGTTCGTCCATCGGGTAGCGACGCACCGCCTGCGTGTACCAGGACAGGCACTCGGGTCGGAACTGGCGACTACGGATATCGGACCAGATGAGTGCCCGGACAATCGGCGCTCCCGCGGACTCCGCCCGACGGTGTTGCAACGCGACCACATAATGGCCGACCCGGTCTGCGGACAACGGGGGCTCGGGCTGGGATGCGAGACGCGGGGCAATCCAGCGACCAACAAGCCGCTGCCAACCCGTCGGCCTGTCCAATGCTTCCTTGAAAACCGTTCGCGCCATCCCAGTCCTCCGCAACTGCTACGCTGTTATCGGAGGCTGCGGTAATTCTCCTCATGGCAAAACCCGTATTCTTGCCGATTACGATCGGGGGGTGATTCGGTTCTCCAGATTCCTGAGAACTCGCTCCGAGACAGTCGGGCAGCACCATCCTGCATCGACTCCCCGGTGCCCGGCGCGTTGACCAAGGCGACTTCCCGACATCCGGATCTTCGCCGGAACGCGCTTCGAACGCACCCAAGCGAACCGTCCGGTCCGAACCCGTTCCGGGCGCTGCACGCAGGTATACTCGCGACAATGCCCACGCTCCGGACCCTGCCTTCCTCCGCCGTCGAAACCGCCGACTGCCCCGCCGAAGAAAACGCCATTCTCGCCGCCATCGCACAAGGTCACCGCGGGGTCCGCATTCCCGACCCCGAACCCGAAGCCGCGGCGGGAGTGCACCGCGCCGCACTCGTCCTCGAAACCATTGCGGAGATCCTCGCCACCGGGAAATTCCACGGGAACGTTCCGGCGTACGGCGGTGTCGCCGCCACCGAATGGACCACCAACCAGCGCGGATCAGTCCGTTTCCTCAGCAATCCCACCGACCAGCCGCTCGACGGGGGCGCGTTTCCCGCGCCGGCGCAATGCACCCTCGCCCCGCGCGAAGTTCGCCCCTGGCTGCACGATTTCCCGATCGGGCCGTCTGGGAACTACCTCGGCGCCTACGCGGGACTGGTCAAGTCCGACGCCCCGGTCCTGCACGCCGCGATCCGTCCCGACCCGCACCCGGGCGCCCTGGTGGTCGTTTACGGGACCCCGGGAACCACCGCCGAAACAGTCCTTTTCCACACCGGACACGGCACTCCCGTCACCGTCGCATTCGGCCCGGAACCCCTAGTCGCCACCGTCGACTCCTGCCTGGTGGTCGCGCTGCCGCCCCAACTCGCCGGAGGATTGAGCCCGCAACCCGATGGTTCGCTGCAATGCCATCCCTGGGTGATCCAACCCGATGGCAAACGCCTGCAATGGCGTCGAACCCGGCTCGAAGCGCGCACCCCCCTTTCGTTCCAAATCGATCCGGCGCCGGCCGCACTGCGTCTCGACAACGTGCCCGTCAACCCCGACGATTTCGATGTCGAGACTGGCTCGCACACGCTCGACCTGCTTGTCGATACGGATTCCACGGAAGTTCCCTTGCTCATCCAATCCGGTGCCTGCGCTGTCACCGAACTGAACCGGTGGGAGCCCTTGCCGCCTCCGTCGCCCTCCATCGGAACGGCACCCAACGACGACCAACCCGTCCCCGACCGCAATCACGGTCTTTCCACCACGACGAATCGAA
>CAZYBA010000115.1:4092-8939 GCA_964646105.1 uncultured Armatimonadia bacterium | reverse complement strand
GATGTAGGCCACGCCCCGGCTTTCGTCCGGGGCGATACTGATGATCCCGTGCCCACGAACCGGAATATCGTAGACCCGGGTACGTCCCGTTGTCGGGTCGTACACCATGGGATGCCCGCCGGGATACACCGAGCGCGACTCTCCCGGCGCGGGATAGCCCTGCTTAGTGCCGATATAGACCCGTCCGCTTGCGCCGATCTGGTTCCGCGTATGGAACTTTGCCTGGGCGGCAAATCCCCGGGCCGGGTAGCCAAGTTCCCGGTGCGCGTCCACCACAATGGACTGCCATCCATTGCGCGGGTTGAATTCCACTAGAAACGCATTGCTGCCGTACTTCGCCGTTCCGACATAGAGGCGACCGTTATGGCCCTCCACCAGTGAAAAGTAACCCGAGCCTTCGCTGGTTGTCTCCTTGAGAATGGCGTGCGCCACGCAAGGAAGCCAGGAACGTCGGTGTGGTGGCGCCTTTTTCTTGTCGGTCCGGCTTGCCGTCTGGTTTTGGATCCCTTCGATCAAAGGGGTACCTCCCTGCCCGGGACGGTGTGTGCCCAAGCCGTCACCAGGGTGGAAGCCTGAGTTCGGTTCCGGGCCCGACACCATCGCCCCCAATCCGGCGTTCCGTTCCGATCGTTCACCGTTTTTCATACAGGAATGGTCGTCGGAACATCCCTCCCATATGGTGCGGGTTGTTGATTCGCAGCGCAAACGTGTTGCGCCCCGGTTTGAGCGCTTGGTTGAGATCGACATCCCACTCGAATTCGTACCCGTTCAACCACCAAACGGGGTTGTAGCCGGTGCGCTTGGCGACTTCCTGCCCGTTCACATAGAGCGTCGTTTCGTTGAACAATCCGGGGAACATCAGACGGATCGGCCTGCGCTCGATTCCTTCCGGCAAGTCAACGTCGACTCGATACCAAGCAATCCCGGTGTACGGTTGGTGGCGAGCATCGAAAATGCCTTGGGCTTGGACATACAAAGAAGTCACCAGCCATTGCCAATCGCGCTGCCTTTCCCGAACCTCGCGCCAATCCGCGGGAACGCCATCCCATGGGGCGATAACGACCGCCGTCTCTGCCCAACGTTCCCGGACTCCCACATTGGCGGGGTCGGTGCGGAACAGCCAGGCCAATGGCATTTTCTGGACCATGGTCCCGGTTTTGCCGTCGATGAGAAGCGCCAGATTCCGGTACTGATCAACCTCACCGGGCCACCACGCGGCACCGGATTCCCCGATCCGCTTGTAAGTGGTGAAGAGATCGCTTTGTGCAGTGAGCTCCTCACGCACCGCGAGCCCGCGTTCCCCGGACCGAACCGCGCCAGCGTAATCGCATTCCACCGCGGCGGCCCGGGTCATCCTGGCGTACGCGTCCAGTATTTCAAAACTGTGTCTCAGGAATCGCATTCTTTGTTCGAGACGCGCCAGTCGATTTCCCGGGACTTTCCGCCCCCGTTGGGATTGAATCGCCCGTTCCGCTGTTCTAAGTTCCTCGCCTAGTTTCCGGACCAATTCCGGCGTATAGACGGCTGGGAAAAGATGGATTTCGTGTTCGGTCGCGACCGTCTCCGCCCAGGCCTCGTAGATTGCGCTCCAATAGCGCTGCATCGGCCCTGCTGCGGGACCGAAGAAATCCTTGTAAAAACGATTCTCCAGAGCGGTGATATCGGCGCGCGGGTTCCAGAGCAACTGGCCACGGTAGAAGAGATTGGTGAATATCGTCGCAAAAGCCCCCCGGCTTTCGGTGTCTACACCGAGGATCCCCGCAGCCTCGTATTGACGGACATCGTGCTGGAACATCGGCAGGCTGGGCACCGGTATGTCGCGCCAGACCATCATCGATTGGTCGTAGTCGTAGATCACGACCCGCCCCTGCATGACCTTTGCCCAGTCGAAGACCATGTCGCGGTATTCCCGGCGCGGTGCGGACAGGGGCGAATCCATCGGATGTATCGGGTCGATGTCGATGGGTGCCAGATAGGCGACCAGCGGCTTGGCCGTCTCGCGGACACGAACCGGTGGCAGGGTAATGTTGGCGTACGCAAGGAAACCGATTTTGGACCGACTGTCGGGATGCTCTGCAACGAGGCGATCGGCGACCTTGTTGTAGAAAGTCAAGAATGCGTCGGTCGCGGACGGTTTGAGAAAATACTTGTCGTATCGAAGCGCGAGCAATGCGCGATCGATCGGTGAGTCGCTCTCGTAGACTCCGTCCTCCATGCCGAGTTGAATGTCCTTGCCGGTCGCAAACAGATGGGCCACCTTGGACGCCACATGGTCGGCAGTACGATCCTCGGCGATTGGAACCTGGAATACGCTCTTTCCGGGGGGAACCAAGTCTTTCGTGTATTCGCCAAGATTGTGTCCACTGGGCACCATCACATCGTTGAAGAAATTCCGGCGCATGAAGACATCCTTGCCCTCCGTACTGCCGTTCCAGCTGATCCAGTACCGCCGCACTTCGAACGGTGAGCCGTACGCAATGTCCAAATGTCCGACCTTCGGGTCGGAAACCGAGGGAATGCACTCGCCAAAATCCGTGGGCATGTACCAGCGGCACCCCCACCGATGCAGCAACGTGGACACCGCGTAGTAATGGCTGTCGTCGTTGTTTCCCGCGAGGAACACGGTATTCGCACGGCGCTGCAACACGATCGCATCCGCACGCAGGATAGGGTTCTTCTTGGCGGCACCGGATAGCCGGCCGTTCAGAACAGGACGCAGTTCGAGTGCGAGGCGACCGACGACAAAGCGCGGACGTCCGTCGGCGCGAACGGGAACAACCGATTTGGTACCGACGCGCAGCAACTTCGGTGTCGCACCGGTCATCTGCCCTATGTAGTGTGTCAAATCTTCCGCGGCACGCATTTCCCACGGACCGGCGTCGGCGTAGACCCACACGCTGGCAGACGTCTTGCCATGCGCAACGATGGTCAGATCACGGCTTGGGACGGGGCCGGAGTCCGCCGCCGGAACAGACCCGACGTGCCCCCAAACGATGACCCACAGGACGGCTAGGGCGCGCCACAATGGGATCCGATCCCAAAAGGGTATCCGCCCGAAAGGGAACGTGTGAATAAGTTTGTGGATCGAAGTCCTTGACACTGGGAAAGCCCTGTACAAACGGATTGGAATCCCGACACTGACGGTAACTCGGTCGGACGGACGGTGACCGGGAACAGCCCGATGTCTCATTTTACGCCTCACCCCGGATCACGTCCGTACAAACTTCTCCCCAAGTTGGCGTAGCTTTGTTCGTCCGAGACGATTCGGGTCGACCAGCAAACTTGTTTCCGATTGACGACTACGTCACGCAGACAATTCGGAGAAAATCAAGGTCCTCGTGCTCCCGTATGTCCTGGTCTTCCCGCAGGGAACGACGGGAACCGAACCCGGTGGATGCCGTTGAACCCCACCATGGATGTTGCCGACTTTTTGATCATCGGTGCCGGACTGGCGGGTATCGCGGCAGCCGCCGATTTGGGACGTGCGGGAGCGACGGTCGCGGTTGTCGACAAAGGTCGTGCAGTCGGCGGTCGGGCAGCGACGCGCCGAATTGGCGGGCAACCCATCGACCATGGTGCCCAATTCTGTACAGCACGCACCGATCGCTTCAGAGACCTTCTGGAGAAAGGTAGTTCCGAGGGCTGGGCGCGAATCTGGTGTCACGGTTATCCGGTTTGGCGGGACGGCCGGGTCCATCCCCGTGACGACGGTCACCCGCGCTGGACGTTCCCGGACGGCATACGGACCCTGCCCGAACGGATCGGCAAGGGGCTGAAAGTGGGAACGGAGACGACCGTGCAGTCGGTGGGTCGCGACGCCCACGGCATTTGGGTGGCGACGGATACCCTGGGAAATTTCACAACCGGTCGCCGGCTCGTATTGAACCTGCCGCCTGCGCAATTGCTGAACGTTGCCGGGAACGCGCTTCCCGAATGGATGCGCGGTTGCGTGGGAGATTGTCGATTGGCCCCCTGCTGGGCTGTGGCGGGTTTGCTCGAGCGCGAATTCGATGGCGATTGGCCCGCGATCGAGTTGGAGAACCATCCCAGTCTCGCCTGGGTCGCCCGCGACCATACGCGGCGTGCCCTCGGTGCCGCGCCGGCGGCCGTGTTGCATGCCCGTGGCGACTGGAGCGAATCCCATCTCGAGGAAACGCCGGAGAAGGTGCAGTCAATACTGTCCGGCGAAGCCCGGGAGTTGTTCGGCATCGAGTTTTCCGAGCAAGTCCGGGTCCATCGCTGGCGTTACGCCAAGCCCGAAATCTCGGTTGGCGAACCCTTTCTGCTGGACCGAGACCTTGGCGTGGGTTTGTGCGGTGACTGGTGTACAGGCGGACGGGTCGAAGGAGCCTTGGTGTCCGGCTGGGGACTCGCGGCAGCACTGCTGTAACCATCCTGAATCCATGGCGGTCTGGCACTCCCTACAAGCACCCGGCAGTTGACGTCATGTCCGGGCGCGGGCGCAGGCTCGTCCGACAGCCCCGCCCGTGCCCGGTTCCGTCTCAAATGACCTCGAGTGCGTCCTTGTCCGGAAGCAGCGGGAACGGAGCGTGAGGTTCGGTCTGATACCAGAATGCCACCGAAGCAATATCATCCTGCAGGGGGAGATAACGGCCCTTGCTACGCCACCCCAATGCCTGGATGTTGACCTTAAGATCGGTCTCGAAGCGAATCGGATCCATAATGTGCCAACGGTACATTCCAAATCGTTGTTGGGATTGGTAGGTACCGTCAGGGCGGATCACTTGGTGGAGTCCAGCGTGGGGCGTGGTGAATGCGGTGTACTGCCCACCGGTGTCTAAATTGTACGAACCACAGAAGTAGTCTTCCGTCCTGGTTCCGCAGAT
>CAZYBA010000115.1:0-4082 GCA_964646105.1 uncultured Armatimonadia bacterium | reverse complement strand
CTCCATCGAGAAAGAACTTGATCTCACCCTCCCCCCACCAGCCGGTGTTGTTGACCCCCCATGCCATGTAGGTACCGACATAATGTCCCTTGCCCTGGATACCGTCGACCAAGGTGTGGACTTCCTTGTACGGCAGCGGGTTCGAACGCCGGAATTGTGCATGCAGGTACGCCGCGTCGTCAGGGACCTCGGTCAGCGCGTAGTTGATCTGGTAGTACAACACCATTTCTTCGTCCGCGATGTTTTCCAACGTAATGCGGCACTTGCGGCGGAATGGCATTTCCCAGTAGCAATTGAATGCCGAACCCGGGTTGACACAGACCGGCAGCGAACTGAGTTGGGCGAATTTCCCCCATCCGCTGGCGAAGAAGTCGCCTACCGGACACTCGATGGAAGGAGTCGCTTCGTCATCCCAGTAGAAACGCAATAGGGAAAAGCGCCAATTCCCGGTGGGAGTCATCCAGATCTGCTGAATCGCGCCGGGCCCTTCGATTTCCGCCAACGTGAAGGTTGCCTTCGATGGAATTCGGACATACGGACTTAGCTTCCAGCCGGGTCCGAGGTCGCGGGCGCATGCGGCCGCGGGTCCGTCCAGGCTGAGGGCTCCCTGCCCCTTCTCCCCGGTAAAGTTTTCAGGCGAGATCGAGCGACTCTTTGCGTTGGACAGTCGTGACAGGTTGCCGAGATGCATTCCCAGACCGTTGAACATGGTGGTTCCTCCGGTCGGTCATTACCCGGGCGCCACGGTCAAATCCTGCGCGGAAACGACAATCCGGCACCATTTGCCGGGAACATTCGCGGATGGATAACGTCAACTGCAACGGCCCATGTCCACCCCAATGCAAACGTCCTCAGAGACATCCAGTCAACATTCGCCGCTTCCCCTCAATGGACACGAGGTGTCCGACACGGATCCGATCCTGATCAGCGAGACCGCCGACCTGATGGCAGACGATGCGCACCGCTACGGCCAGCGTATTGTCGAGGTCCGGTCCACGGGAGTCTGCGTGAAAACGCCATCCGGACGGATTCTGGTCGAGGTTCCGATGAGCAGCATTGTCTCGTCCCGGACCGAGTCGTTGGTCGGTGGCTCGCGCCTCGACCTGCAGACCAAGGACCGCGGCACCGTCCCAGTCGCGTCGTTCACCGCATCCCTCGCCCCGCGATTTTCGGAAATGGCCCGCGGTATCGAACAATTGGCCAAGGGAGAGCCGCTTTCCATCAAGTGGGAACATGCGCGCACCCGGTGTGCCAACTGCGGCCGGCTTCTCCCGGAGAAGGACGGCCGTTGTCCCGCCTGTGTGAAGCGCGGCGCAGTGCTCCGCCGGATTCTCGGCTACATGGCTCCGTACAAGGGACGGGCGGCCTTGGTCGCGTCGCTTGCATTGGCGAACACGCTGGTCGGCCTAGCGACTCCATGGTTCACGCGCCAGATCACCGACAATGTGCTGATCGCACGCCCGGAACCGCGGGAAGGTCTTCGCCTGCTCATTCTGTACGTCAGTGGAATTCTGGTGTCCCTGGTCCTGTCCGCCTGTCTCGAGGCATTCAAGGGGTGGAATGTCGCATTCCTCTCCAGCAACATCGCGAAGGACCTGCGCGCACACATCTACCGGTCCCTCGAACACCTGCAGCTGTCATTCTTCGACAAGAAACAACTGGGCGCGATCGTGAGTCGAGTGAGCCAGGATACCGACCGTGTCTGGGGATTCTTGGTCGACGGCCTTCCGTACATGGCAACCGCGATCCTGACCCTACTCGGTGTCATCGGATTCGGGCTGCTGAATGCGCCGCAACTCACCCTTGCGATCCTGTCGGCGGTGCCCGTCGTCGTTGTTCTAGGCGGGGTGATGTGGAAGCCGATGCATGCCCTGTTTCACAAGGTAGGGAGCAAATGGGGACGGTTCCACACGCAACTCAACGAGTCGATGAACGGAATCCGGGTCGTCAAGGCGTTCACGCGTGAGGAAGGCGAATGGGCAAAATTCACGCAACGCAACAACGAGTTGGCCGAAGCGGGAATGCGTGCGGACAGGCGTTGGTATGTTTTCAATGGCGGGATGATCTTCCTGACCGGCCTAGGAGCCATCATCAACTGGGTCTACGGGGGGTGGTTGGTACTAAAAGGCGAAATGACGCTCGGAACTCTCGGCATGGTGCAAATGCTGCTTTGGCAGGTGTACGGTCCCTTGCAGTGGTTTTCCGCCGTCAACCAGTGGTTCTCCCGTGCAATGGCAGGGGCAGAGCGTGTCTTCGAGGTAATCGACTCGCAGCCGGAAGCCTACAACCGCCCGGATTCCGTAGTTCCCGATCGGATCGACGGCCGAGTTACATTCGAGAACGTCCGCTTCGACTACGACAAATCGAACCCTGTTCTCAAGGGGATCGACCTCGATGTCAAGCCGGGGGAAATGATCGGTCTGGTGGGACGTTCCGGTGCGGGAAAATCAACCACGGTGAATCTGCTTTGTCGGTTCTACGAAGCAGACGCCGGCAGGGTCCTGATAGATGGAATAGATATTACGTCCATCGACCTCCAGGCAGTTCGCCGACACATTGGAATTGTTCTCCAGGAACCGTTCCTCTTCAACGGAACCATCGCCGAGAACATCGCCTACGGAAACCCGGATGCTTCGTTTGAGGAAATAATCGCTGCGGCGAAGGCGGCCTGTGCCCACGAATTCATTGTCCAAAAACCGGACGGGTACGACACGCAGGTCGGGGAAAAGGGCGGAAAATTGAGCGGGGGTGAAAAACAACGAATCTCGATCGCCCGCGCTATTCTCCACAACCCGAAGATACTGATCCTCGACGAGGCAACCAGTTCCGTGGACGTTGAAACCGAGAAAAAAATCCAGCAGGCACTAGGCAACTTGACAGCCGGACGGACGACATTTGCAATCGCGCATCGACTCAGCACGCTGCGAAACGCAGACCGATTGGTCGTGATTGACAAGGGGAGGATCGTCGAGGTGGGAACCCATGCCGAGCTGATGGAGCAGAAGGGTGTATTTCATTCGCTTGTCGAAACCCAGGCTCAAACCAGCAAGGCACTGACCGAAGAAATTGCCTATTCCGAGGGCGATGCGCAATGAGGTCCCATCACGACCAACCCGGAGGTTTTCCCGATTTTCATATGCGGTCCGCCTCGAAAGTAATCGACCGGATTTTGCTCGGAAAACCAATAAATGGAAAGGACCGTCCGAATGTCATCGATTGAAACCCAAAAGTTTCCGGTCGTTCAACCCGAACAGATCCGTTTGTTTTTTCAACCGGAAGGAACCCTCCGATTGACGGTCGGGGAGGAACGCAGCTACCCCAAGGTTTCTATTTACCAGTCGGCGCCGTTACGTCGCCCAGGACGCTTCATCAGTCTGTTGGACGGGGCTGGCGAGGAGATCGCACTTGTGGATTCCCTGGAATCGCTGACAACCGAGAGTCGCACGGTTGCGGAGGAAGCTCTCAGACGTCGCTACCTGACATCCAAGATCGAGCAAATCGACGCGGTGCGGCACGAATTCGGCGTCAGTTATTGGGATGTCAAGACCGACCGAGGGCCTAGGGACTTCGTGGTGCAGAGTTTGTCCGAAGCGTGCCAATGGCTTTCGGACAAGCACATTCTACTGATTGACGTCGACGGCAATCGTTTTGAAATTACGGACCGGACAAAACTCGATATTGACTCCCAAAAGCGGCTGGAATCCGTGTTATAAGCCATAGCATTGTTTAGCGATCTATCGCACCGCCGGTTGGCCTGCTCCGTGAGTCCCTTGCAATTGGGTTCGGCTTGGCTTCGTTTGCGTGGTCGTTGCGCTCCTGCGGCGGCGTGACCGGGAGCGCGTCACCGGGCGGGGTTTCGTCCCGCGCGGGTTCCGGTGATGTCCGGGCGTTACTCCCGGGTTTCGGGTGAAGCCATCCTCGGGGGGTCTGGCGCGGTTTCCGCGCTGGCCCCGACGTTTCCCCGGGGTTTCGGGTGAAGCCATCCTTAGGGCGTTCTGGCGCCTTCGTCGGGTTGTCTTGCGTATGTGTGGGTATGTCCTGACGTGCCAAGGCCTCCCTGTCCGTGTCCCCTTGGTCGGGGT
>CAZYBA010000114.1:8387-9161 GCA_964646105.1 uncultured Armatimonadia bacterium | reverse complement strand
CGCGGTCGAAAGCCTTTCCGATTGGGTGGATGTCGGGGACGTACTGCGCGATCGGATTGTCCGCGGTCATGTATCGCGGTCCGTTGTCGTGACGGACCCGGACCAAGTCTGGATCGACGCGGACGTCCAGATCGGCCCGGGGACGATACTGTTGCCGGGAGTTCACCTGACCGGACGAACGCAAATCGGCGCGGGATGCCGCATCGGTCCGCATGTTGTCGCCGACGACGCCACGATCGGGACAGGATGCAATGTTGGTCCGTTCGCCCATCTGCGCCGCGGTGCGGTTCTCGGAGACAGGGTCCGGATCGGAAATTTCGTCGAGGTGAAGAACTCGGTAGTCGGCGACGGTTCGGCGGCCGGGCATTTGACGTACCTGGGCGACGCAGCGGTGGGTGCGGGAAGCAACATCGGTGCCGGAACCATCACCTGCAATTACGACGGAAAGTCGAAGCACCGGACCCAGATCGGGGACGGGGCGTTCGTGGGTTCCCATTCGACGTTGGTGGCGCCTGTCACCATCGGGGATGGAGCTTGGACTGCCGCAGGTTCGGTGATCACAAAGGATGTCCCGGCGGACGCGCTGGCCGTGGGACGGGCACGTCAGGAAAACAGGGACGGTTGGGCGAAGGCGCGCCGGGAAGCACGCTCAGGCAAGGAGTCGGGCAGTTGAACGTTTCCAAGGACAATTTGCGGGTATTTGCGGGTTCGAGCCACCCTTCGTTGGCGGCGGAAATCGCCTGCCAGTTGGGAGTTCCCCTCGGAGAGTTGCTG
>CAZYBA010000114.1:7619-8377 GCA_964646105.1 uncultured Armatimonadia bacterium | reverse complement strand
CGTGGAATGGATGTTTTCCTGGTCCAGCCGACGAGTTTCCCTGTCAACGAAAGCCTGATGGAATTGCTGATTCTCATCGACGCATTCCGTCGCGCGTCGGCGAGCCGGATCACCTGTGTCCTTCCGTACTACGGCTACGCGCGTCAGGACAAGAAAATCAAGCCACGCGAACCGGTTACGGCGCGCTTGGTGGCGGATTTGTTGACGGAAGCCGGTGCCAACCGCGTGGTTTGCCTCGACCTGCACGCACAGCAGATCCAGGGTTTTTTCCGTCTGCCGGTAGACCACCTGTACGCCGGTCCGTTGATCGGACGGCACCTGATGGATTCGGGCCTTGCCGGAGAAGGAACCTGCGTGGTGTCTCCCGACGAAGGGGGAGTACGACGAGCATTGGCGATGGCGGAAATGCTGGGTTCACCGCTGGCAACGATCGCGAAGCGCCGCCCTGCACCCAACATGGTGGAAGTGGTGGAAATCATCGGCGACGTGCGTGGAAAGCGCTGCATCCTGATCGACGACATGATCGACACGGGTGGTTCGATCGCCCATGGCGCCACCGCGTTGCTTTCCCGTGGTGCCAAATCGGTGATTGCCTGCTGCACGCACCCCGTTTTTTCCCCGGGCGTCCTCGACCGTTTCGCTGCATCGCCTCTCGAAGCCGTCGTGACCACGAATTCCATACCGTTGCGTGACATCGACCACCCTTGGTCGGACCATTTGACCGTTCTTTCGGTGGCTCCGTTGCTCGCGGACGCCAT
>CAZYBA010000114.1:1737-7566 GCA_964646105.1 uncultured Armatimonadia bacterium | reverse complement strand
GGTGCATCGTGGGCTTGGGCAACCCCGGACCGCAATACCGAGGCACCCGGCACAATGTCGGTTTCGACCTGCTCGACCGGATAGCGTTAAAGTACGGCATACCCGTCGGGACCCTGCGTTACCGTGCCCGCGTCGGTATCGGCTTGGTTGAATCGACCCCGCTCGTGTTGGCCAAGCCGTTGACTTTCATGAACCTTTCCGGCGAATCGGTTGCCGCCCTGCTCCGCACGGAAAAGGTGGCTGTCGAGGACTTGCTGATCCTGGTGGATGACATCCACCTTGCACCCGGGCGTCTGCGATTGCGCGCACAGGGCTCGGACGGTGGTCAGAACGGCCTGAAGTCGATTGTTTCCTGCCTGGGAACCAATCGTTTTGCCCGGCTGCGGATCGGGGTCGGTGAACCGCAGGGTGTCCCGCAGGTGGACTGGGTGCTCTCACGGTTCGGAACCGACGACCAAATCATGGTGGATGGTGCGCTCACCCGGGCATTGGAGGTGATCGACCTGTGGATTCAGGACGGTATTGTCGCGGCGATGAACCGTTGCAACGCCCCCGATTCGCAATGAGAGCCCGCGGTACAATACGACGCCATGCCCCGCACCCATCCTTCGTCGTCCCGACGGGCCGCCCGCGAGTGTGCACTGCGCATCCTCTACACCCTCGAAGTCGGTCGTTCGTTGCGCGACGATGTTGTCCGCGAAACCGTGGACGCCGCGGGGCTTGAACCGGAGGCAGCCCAGTTCGCGCAGGCTCTCGCCCTGGCGGTCGATCAGAATCGCGACCCGATCGACGCGATCATCGCGCGCCACGCACACGGGTATCCGCCGGAACGTCAGACCGTTGTGGACCGTACGTTGTTGCGGATGGCCATCGCGGAAAACGAGTCTCCCTTCAGCGACGCGTCCCCGGCCGTAATCGTGACCGAAGCAGTGGAAATGGCCAAGAAGTACTCCACGCCCGAAGCGTCCCGGTTCATCCACGGGGTCCTGGGCGGTGCGTTGAACGCCCCGCCCGAACCAGACAATCGCAGGAGACCACACCATGCCTGAACCGATTCTTCTCGACGGCACCGCGACTGCCAAGGAAATGCGCCGGGAGACCGCCGCCCGCGTCCAACAATTGTTGGATCGGCACGGCCTTGTACCGGGTCTTGCGGCGGTTCTGGCCGGAGACAATCCGGCATCGGCCACCTACGTTGCCATGAAGCGCCGTGCCTGCGACAAAGTCGGCATCCGCAGTGTTGTCCACACCTTCGAGTCCGGCGAATCCACCGAGCGCATCCACGCCTGTGTTGCGGCGCTCAACGACGATCCGACGATCCACGGAATCCTTGTCCAGCATCCGTTGCCGGCCGGAATCGACGAACCCGCGATTCTGGCCGCCGTCTCTCCCGACAAGGACGTGGACGGAATCGGCCGGGCCAGTTTGGGAGAATTGGTCAAAGGCGATGCCCCGTTCGTCGCGTGCACCCCCCAAGGCATGGTTACACTGCTCGACCGCTACGATATACCCATCGCGGGCAAGCATGCCGTGGTGATCGGACGCAGTGTCATTCTGGGTAAACCCATGGCGTTGCTTCTTCTGAACCGCAACGCGACAGTCACCGTTTGCCACTCCCGAACTGTCGATTTGGCGAGGTACACCCGTGACGCCGACATTCTGGTGGCGGCCGTGGGCAAACCCGAGATGATCACCGGCGACATGCTCAAACCGGGAGCGGTGGTGCTGGATGCCGGCTACAACCGAGTGCCCGGCCGAACCCACGATGTGGGCGACTGCCATTACGAGTCGTGCGCCGCAGTGGCCTCCGCCATCACCCCGGTGCCGGGCGGAGTCGGTCCCATGACCATCGCCACCCTTCTCGCGAACACGGTCAAAGCGGCCGAGCGTGCAGTCGGCGATGCATGAAACGACGTCCGCGCAATTCCTGACGTCATGGATGCGGGCGCACCTGCCCCACATAGACACCCGTCTCGAATCGCTCGTCCCGTCGTCCGATACTCCACCAACTTCCCTTCACGGCGCCATCCGTCATTCCCTGTTCGCCGGTGGAAAACGAATGCGCCCGCTGCTGGTAGTCGCGGCGGCCCAGGCAGTCGGCAACCGTAACGCGGATGCGGCCTTGGATGCCGGCTGTGCGATGGAGATGATCCACACGTTCAGCCTGATCCACGACGATCTGCCGGCCCTCGATAACGACGATCTCCGACGTGGTGTCCCGACTTGCCATGTCGTGTTCGGTGAGGATATTGCCATCTTGGCCGGTGACGCGCTGCTGGTGCGCGCGTTTGAAGTCCTGGCGGAGATGCCGCGGGTGGACGGCGCGTCGGTTGCCAAGTGTGTGTCCTGGGTCGCGGGAGCCTGCGGTGCCGCCGGCATGGTCGGTGGGCAGGTTGACGACCTCGCCGCGGAAGGGAGGTCGCTGTCCGGTGACGATTTGCTTTCTATCCACGAACGCAAGACAGCGGCGTTGCTGCGCGCTTGTGTCCGCTGCGGAGGTTTGCTCGGCGGGGGCGCACCAGGCGATCTGGAACGCCTGGACACCTATGCTAAACAAGCGGGATTGGCGTTTCAAATCGTTGACGACATTCTGGACGTCACCTCCGACTCGGCGACTCTCGGGAAGCCGGCCGGATCCGACGAACGCCATGACAAGGCGACGTATCCCAAGCTTTATGGATTGGATGCATCGCGCTCCATGGCACTGGCGGCGATGGAACAAGCGATCGACGCCGTGGCCGGATACGGCGAGGACGCACTGCCGCTGATCGCATTGGCCCGGTACATGGTCGAACGCAAGTCCTGACGCGTTTCAGCAACCGACACAGTTCGGAAACTACCCCTTTATCCGGACCCCGCAACCGCCTACCGATCGGGCATTGCCACCCAAACGAGGCCGTGTCGGGCGACCGCGCATTACCCCCAGGCAAAACTGCAGAAACCTTTTGCACCCGTATGGGGCGACTCCCGAGCCCTCCCGTACGGCGACCGGCTTCGATCCACTGGATTGAACAAAGCAATTGAATGAAAAAACGGTCCCGATTCAGGATCGGGACCGTTCCATTTATTCTTCCGAAGGATTTTCCACATTCGGTTGAACGTCGACACCGCTCTCGTCTGCGTCGCCGCCACCTCCGCGTCCGTTGCGCCCACGGCGTCGACGACGGCGTGCGGGTTTGTCTTCTCCGAGGGATGCCTCGTCCAGGGGCAGGAATTCCTCAGGCACGGGCGGGAGTTCGCCTTCGGGAATCTCGACCGCGGCGGGAAGGAGTTCCTCCAGGGTCGGCCGGGGACGTTCTTCCGTGGTGCCCCCATCGGTTGGGAGCGTGTCGCCCACTTCCGCGGGAAGCTCGCCGGATTCACCGCCACGTCCACGACGCCGCCGACGACGACGGGACGAGCGTCCGGCCGCCCCCCCATCCTCCTCGGTGGCTTCCGATTCCGATTCGGGCTCCGTGGACGTCAACCGTGCGACAGTTTCCGCAAAGAGGCGAGCGTCGGCTTCCGGGACCGGACGTTCGGCAACGGCCACGGATTCGTCGAAAACAAACCGAGCGATCTCTGGCACTTCCGAGACATCAAATCCCGGTGTACCGGCAGCACAATCCACATCGTAGTCGCGCCGCAATGATTCGGGGTCACCGAAGGCCAGCAACCGCGTTCCGTGCGGAGGAATGGTGAACCGTGCTCCGCGTCCACCCGATGCCAATGTCTCGTCGTAGCCGACATCGTAGAGAGCGGCATCCGTCGGAAGCATGATGCGCGTTCCGCCCCCGGGATCCGAGTGGAAACAGGCCACGCCGTCCCCGACCCAACACACGTCGTCCTCGACCGTGTAAACAGGCACCCCGGCCAACCGGTAGAGTCCGCGCAGCAACGCGATGGACAGTCCGGGGTCGCCGATGAAGACGCTCTGCCACCGTGCGTGCTTGCGGTAGGCCAGCGACGTGTTGCCGGTGGGGTATTCCCCGAGAATCTCGGCCCGCGGGTCCACAACGGATACGGAGGGATCGCATCGTCGATCCAGACCAAACCGCGGTTCGGGGAGTCGTTCGGTCAGACGCGACCGCGTGCCTGCGCGCACGGTTGTCCCGACACGCGAGCCCCACGGTTGGAGTTTGAGATGCATTCCAACCAGTTCCGCCACTTCGGAGACCGATCCGTCCAAGATTCCCGGTGCATAGACCCATGCCAACGTACGGCCGTCGTCTTGGAACCGATCACGAATTGCGATTCGCACTGCCGGCTCGATGTGGAACGGATTGAGGAACAGCAAAAGCCGCGGAGTGGTCGGGAAGTCGGGCTTGGCCAAGTCGCTTTGCAGGTAAATCCCGTAACGCGCTCCCGAGCGGGCCAAGGTATCGCGTTGATCGGCCACCATATGCTGCAGCAGTTCATCGTTGCGGACCCCGTAGAAGGATTTTTCATCCACCAGCACCGCAACGTCCGGACCATCGGGCGCTTGGGCGCGGTCCGGAGATGCCGTGTAGGTTTCCATGACTTCCCGCAATCCGCCCAGGAACTCCCAGGTTTCGCGATTGTCGAGCCAGCCCTCTCCCCACAAGTCCATCCACGAGATACCAGTCCCCTTGGCCATTGCCGCACCGAAGTTGCGCAGGTGTACGGCTTGGGTGCCAGATTCGGTCGGAACGCGGACATTGAAGTCGGATCCATCGTCGGTCGAGAGGTGGGTCTTGGTGTCGTCTTCGGTGATCCAGAGTTTGCCCGCCAGTGCCACGGAGTCGATCGGCGACGGTTGGGGCGCGGATCCTCCGGGTTGTCGTCCGGAATAGGACACCGGTCCGGTGAGGATGTCGATATCCGGGGAGTCGAGGACGGTGGCCAAGGCGAGATGGCCGCTGTGTGCGCGGGGAAGTTCCAATGTGTAGCCGTAGGAAACGGCCACCAAGGAGCGGCCTCCACTCGCTTCCTTGACAGCCCGTGCCAGTCCGAGAAGCACTCCCGCGACACTGTGCGAAGCATATTCGTGGTAATCGGTCCAGCGATGTTCGCGCGGACCCAGGAATTGTCCGACACCTGCCGGGTATCCGGCGGGCGGTGGCCAAACCGGCACATCGGCGTTGTCGAATGTCACCCCGCCGTCGTGCCACGCGGCCCGCAATGCGACAACGCTGTTCTTGTAGCGTTGGCGCAACCACCGGCGGAACCCGGCCTGATTGCACTTCGATCGATCGTAGCCGGCATCACGGTCGAAGAACCATTCCGCCCGCTCCAGGTAAAACCCGATGACACGCTGGGCGTGCGGGCCCTGTGCGACATGTTCCACTGCCGCCCGCAAAGCCGCATCGGCATCGTCTTCCCAGAAGGCCCGCGACGCCATGGAGACATCGTCGGTGGGACCACTCTCGTGAACGGCCATGTCTTCCGGATGGCGACGGGTCCAGGCGGGTGGAGGCGCGAACATCAGCCGGGGAATCAATTTGGCATCAGGAGCGTTGGCGGCCACGAATTCCAGGATGCTGTCGAGTGCATCGGTCCGACGTCCCCCGTCTTTGGCCGGCCAGGGTAGGTGCGCCAGGAACGTGAAGAGTCGTACGCCGCGTTGGTAGGCGAGACGGATTTCGCGTTCGGCGATGCTTCGGTCGTCGGGATTCGTCTCGGTGTTGACAAAAAACGCCACCGGTAGGAACGGGGTGCCGTCCACCCGCAGGATTACACGTCCGGCCTCCTTGCCCACCCCGGATTCCGGAAGGCGGTTGAGCACTTCCTTGGGCAGCGGGATGTAGGCGGGCTTGACGGGTTCGGGCGGCAGCGGGGCTTCGACTTCCACCGGTCGGGCGCGGCGTCCTCCGCGCGTACGACGTGAAC
>CAZYBA010000114.1:0-1727 GCA_964646105.1 uncultured Armatimonadia bacterium | reverse complement strand
CGTCGCCAGTCTCATCATCGGCGGCTGGTTCGACGGTCGGGATGTCGTCGCTTCCGCTCACCATCAGCTGGGGCGCGGCGACCGTTCGGGTGCGGCGCAGTCCACGGGTCCGCGATCGACCTTCCGAAGGCGCCTCCGCAGACTCGACGGCCTCGGAAGTTTCGGGGGGTGCCGGTGTTTCCGACTTGCCCCGTCCCCCGCGGCGACGTCGCGACCGCCCCGACTGAGGCTGTTCAGCAGTTACGTCGGCGGTGTCGGCAGACGGCGTCGGTGTTACAGGCTCGGGCGGATTTTCCGTGCCGGACGTCCGACGTCGACCACGCCGCTTGGGCGCTTCGGCGTCAACGGGCGCCGACTCCGCGGCCTGCGCAACCGGCGTGGTTGCAGCTGTTTCCACAGGGCTCTCGGGAACGTGGGTTGTGGCTGTGGTTTCCGATTTACCCAGCGCCCCGCGTCCACGACGTCGGGACGGCTTTTCGGTCGCCGGAGCGACATCGGCAACCGGTTCGGATGTGGGTTCCCCGCCGTTCTCTGCACGTCGGCGAGCCCGCCTGGCGCGCGCCGGGGTCAGTTCCTGGGGCGCAGGTGCGACCGGTTCGGGGGAAGGTTCGGGCGCGGACGGCGCCACGGGTTCGGCACCCGATTCCGCTGTGGCGGTTTTGCGCGTCGTACGACGCCGGGCCGGTTTGGTTTCCGGTATCGAATCGGTGGAGTTCGGCTCCGTGTTGGCAATTGGGGACTGAGAAGTGGCTTCCGGCAATTCGCCGGACGCGATTTCCTCCGAGGCGGCGTTACGCCCTCGACGCATACAAGACTCCTGATTTTCTGTACGGCCGGAACCGCTTCAGAACGGGAGCGCAAAGCGACCACCCGGAGCGGCAACGGCAACTTGATGGAATGCCCGAATTGAACGTCAGCCCACGAGACCATCGCCCGTTGACGGGCTCACGGTTTGTCCGGATTGAGGATCAAGGCAAATCGACGAAGCAAAATGTTGGGGGATTCGAAGGTCGAATCCGAATGTGCCCACGACAACAATCATCGCGATTGGGTTCGCCTTCGGCACACAGGAGCGGCGCGCTGCCGTCATCGGAGAAGGTAGGACGTATCCGGTGGAGTGGACTGCATTTCCTGCGGTCCTGCGCCCTCCACCAACCCCGGCGGCGCGTCTGCGCGCTCTTGCGAAACTATACCACAGCACCGTCGGCGTACTCCTCCAATCGTCGGCGGATGTGAGCGAACCCGGCCGACGCGTTGGACCGTCGCAACACCCGTTCCTGTTGCAACACCCGCCCTCCCAACCGACCGGACATGCGTTGCGTCTCCGGTCTCGCGAGGCTATACTCGGGCGGTCGGTCCCGACGATCGGAACTTGGTTCCGACCCCGAATCTGGGCCGCGATTTCACGACGCCGGTTGTCCGGTCTCCGCTACTTTTCCCATCGGAGGCGCGGACCTTTTGCTGTGCCGGTCGTCCAGGAGAATCTCATGGAATCGACTCCGGTACGTCGCGCATTGATCAGTGTCTCCGACAAGACGGGGATTGTGGAACTGGCGCGTTTCCTCGACGCGCGTGGGGTCGAAATCGTCTCCACCGGCGGCACCGCGCGGGCGCTGCTCGATGCCGGCATTGCGGTACGTCCCATTGACAACCTGACGGGGTTTCCGGAGATGCTGGAAGGTCGGGTGAAGACCCTGCATCCCATGGTGCACGGGGGAATCCTGGCG
>CAZYBA010000113.1:5044-9168 GCA_964646105.1 uncultured Armatimonadia bacterium | reverse complement strand
CATGATTTTCGCCGAAAACGATGGGGTTTTGGTCAAATCGCCGGTACCCCCGGGGGGGGTGGGTGGGTCTGTTTGTCCCGGAAAACTACCTCCCCCAACGGGCGTTGACCACTGCTTCCCCGCGTCAGGCCAACCGGGGAGAACCGGAGACCCTGTCAACGACAACCGAACCCGTCAACGCCCAACATTCAACACAGATCAGCGTTGCTCGAATGACCGAAACCTGGGGACCAAAAGTCCCTCCACTCCCTCCCCGACGAAAAACCCGCATCCAACCGACAATCCCTCCCCGATTTCAAAGGGATAATGCACCATGGAAACCCCGCTCTACACCGCCGCCCCTCTGACCGACGGCGACTTCACCACCGGAATCGAAGGGCCCGCCTGCGATCCCAACGGCAACATCCTCTGTGTCTCCTGGCGCGAGGCACGCAACATCGGGATCACCACACCCACCGGCAAATCGTCGCTCTACGTGGCCCTCGATCCCGCCAGCGCCGGCAACGGAATCCGTTTCAACAAACAAGGACACGCCTTGGTGGCCGACTACACCGGACACAATGTCCTGCGCATCGACCCACGCACCAAAGCGATATCCGTTCTGGTCCATGAACCGAAGATGAACCAGCCCAACGACCTGGCAATCGCCGCAGACGGCACCCTCTACGCCAGCGATCCGAATTGGAAGGAAAGCACCGGACAACTCTGGCGGATCACCACCTCCGGAAAGGCAATCCTCGAAGCCAAGGACATGGGAACCACCAACGGCATCGAAGTCAGCCCGGACGGCAAGACCCTGTATGTCAACGAATCGGTCCAACGCAATGTCTGGGCATTCGACATCGTCAAGGGAGGCGCACTCGCCAACAAGCGACTCTTCCGCAAGTTCGACGATTTCGGGTTCGACGGCATGCGCTGCGACGTCGACGGCAACCTCTATGTCACCCGACACGGCAAAGGCACCGTAGTCGTGCTTTCGCCCAAGGGGGAGATTGTGCGCGAAATCGACGTCCTCGGCGCACACCCCACCAACATCTGCTTCGGCGGTCCGGACGGCTGCACCGCCTATGTCACCGAAGCCGAGAAGATGCGCTTGGTTCGCTTCCGGGTCTCCCGCCCCGGTCTCGAATACCGCCGGCGCTGGCGCTAACCCAACAAAACCGGACAACCCGCTCGGCAGAAAATACAAACCAACACCGCCCCGCTGTCTCCGAACTCCTCACCACGGAGGATTCGTCGAAAGCGGGGCGGTGTAGTTTTCGGTTCATCGGTGAACGCGTCTCAGCACTCAGGCCAAGACTTCAATCCGAACGTTCACTGCTCCAGACGGGTGACCAAACGGAAGCCGAAGTCCTCGAAACTCGACGACGGTTCGAGATTGCCGCGGCTAGCGGTCCGGAACATGTCCGAAAACGGCGATTTCCAGAAATTTGCGAAAGCACCGCCGCGGTACACCTTGGTGTCGCCCGTCGCAGGGCCCGTCGGGTTGGTCTCCGCAGTTTCCGGGTAACCCCCGTACCAGTCCGCACACCACTCCATTACGTTGCCCGCCATGTCGGTCAGGCCTTGCTTGGTGTTGCCAGCCACCTTGCTGCCCACCACAGCGGTCTCCTCACCCACGCCGGCCTCGGTGGCATACACGCACTTCGTCGGGTCCCAAGCAGCACCCCACGGGTACTTGCGCTCTTCACCGCTGCTGGCCGCATACTCCCACTGCGCTTCGGTCGGCAGGGCCAGACCAGCCCAGTCCGCGTACGCCTTCACATCGTCCCAACTCACGTTCACGATCGGATGGTTCAGTTTGCTCCAGCCTTCGTTGAAAACCGGCTCGAAAGGCATGTCGCGCCCGGTAGCCGTGCAGAATTCCTTCCACATTCCCACGGTCACCTCCGTACGCCCCATCTTGAATGTCGACAGGGTCACCGAACGCACCGGGGTTTCATCTCCGAACCCGGCATCGTCACCCATCTCGAACGTTCCCCCGGGAATGGATACCATCTGGGCCTTGTACTGGGCAATGGTCAACGGAGGCGTATTGGAAACACCGCCACCGCCGCCGCCGCCGCCGCAACCGACCTGCGTCAACAACATCCCCGCCGATACGGCGACGATCGCCAACGGCGCAAACCACTGTGTCCTGACAACGGGAAACTTCATTCAGAGACCTCCCACCATTTCCATGATTGCCAACTACCGAATCGCCCGTCGTGTCACCAAATCGGCGACCCGACGTCAACGTCTTATACGCACGATGATACCGGCAATTGGCTGCACGCCACGGCGGACACCCTCCACGCCGTCGATGTCGTGCCGCCCCGCCATCGCCTCGAGCCGAAGCCCGGACCAAAATCGGTAATATGGAGGACCATTCATGAAAACCCTGCTCTTGCTTGGATTGCTGGCCCTCCCCAGCGTCGCCGTCGCCGCCGAAGAACGCCGCGAATACCGCTGGCAATTCCCATCCCGCGATGTGGTCGGGATCACCGTGGACGGCAAGATCGGCTCGATCCGTGTTGTCACCGACCGTAAGGACCGCCTCGAAATCCGCGCGGTCCGCATTGTCCGCACCAAACGCGGACAACTGGCCCGGGCCTTGGTGGAAGACTCCGAGTTTCCCATGGTCCTGCGCGACCGCGAAATCACCCTCTCCGACCGCTGGCCCGCACTGGCCGGCGACGAGAAAGATACACCCGACATCCGGTTTGAGCTGGAAATCCATGCTCCCGCCGGCATCGCGCTGAGCACACGCCTCGAACAGGGAGATACCCGCATCGAAGGGGAAACCTCGGTACTCACCGTCCGTACCGGCAGCGGCGCCGTCCGCCTGAACAAGCAGGTGGTCACCCGGAACGCCCTGGTTTCCGTATCCTCGGGCAATGTCGAAGTCGACGGCCGCTTCGGGGGACTGACTGTCGCGGTGGGCAACGGACAACTGCGTGCCGAACGCATCGAGGCGGGCGCGGCCGAATCCGTGGTCCTCGAATCCGCCACCGGCGAACTCCGCGCGTCGTTCAAGTCACTGCCCCGCACCGAGTTGCGCGTGCAGACCGGCACCGGGAACGCGTTCCTGCGCATACCCGGCTCCGCACGTGCCACGGCAACGGTCATCACCGCCAACGGCAAGGCACACTCCGACTTCAACATCCCCCGCGCCACCAGCAACCCCGGCGACACCGGAGCCTACCTCACCGGCACCATCGGCGGAGGCGGAGTGGGAGTCAAGCTGCAGACCGGTGCCGGGAACGTTTCGCTGGAGCGCGGCTAATTGCGTGAACCGGGAACCCCGGACGACCAAGGCCGCCACCTCGACTCCCTACCCCTCTGGCGAAAACTGGTCCTCGGGGCGTTCATGTGCCTGGTCACCAGTGTTTTCGGGCTGATCCAGCCCTACACCGCGCCCTACCTGCGCGCCTCTGGACTCACCGCACTCGAAATCAATCTGATCGGAGGAACGTCCAGCCTGTTCGCCGTCGCGATCCAACCCCTGCTCGGAAGGCTCTCCGACCGCATCGACGCGCGACGTCCCCTCATTCTCGCCGCAGCGGCCACCGCCGCGACCGCCTACCACTTCTTTCCCACGGCCCGCGGGGTACTCGGATTCCTTGCCCTGTCGCTCGTCGGCGCCAACTCGGTCCAATACCTCAACTCCGCCGGCGGTGTCCTGATCGGCCGACTCGCCCATCCATCCAAAGCAGGGTCCGCCTACGCACGCTACCGGGTCTGGGGCTCGATCGGATACGTCGCCACCACCCAGTTGGCCGGATGGCTGCTCCCCAAAAACACCCCCGATCCGCGCGCCGAAATCGAACCCGCGTTTACCGTCGGGACCGCACTCATCTTCGCCGCCATCGCACTGCTCGCCCTCGGGATTCCCGACCCGAAACTCATCGATCACACTCCAAGCGGCACGGCCACCGCACCCCGCAGTGGGCAGAACAACGATCCCGACAACTTCAAGCGCTTCCTCGGGGCCTATTTCCTCTACTCGTTCGCCCTCTACGGAGCCAGCGCAAACCTGCCCCTGTTCCTGACGGAACACCTGAACGCCAATCAGCGCGACCTGGGCAACTTCTTCGCCATCGGAGTCATCGCCGAAGTCCTCGTGATGACCCGGGTGGGCAGCT
>CAZYBA010000113.1:0-5034 GCA_964646105.1 uncultured Armatimonadia bacterium | reverse complement strand
ACGGACGACGCCCCGCCTTGCTCGCCGCGTTCTGCCTCTTGCCCGTGCGTCTGCTCGCCTATGTTCCGGCATCCACCCCCTTGCAAGCCACTTGGGTACAAGCCCTGCACGGTCTCAACTTCGGCATTGTCGGCGCGGTCGCGGTCATTGTCGCCAACGACTGCGCGTCCCCGTCGAGCCGCGGCCTCGCGCAGGCACGGCTCGCCGGGACCGCCGGAGTCGCACTGGCCCTTGGCCAATGGACCTGCGGCGCGATCCTGCAGCGATGGGGATTCGGTGCCTTGTTTTCCAGCATGGCCGCCGTGGCGATAGTCGCCGCCATCGTCCTCGCCAGCACATTCCGCGAATCCCACCCCGACAAACGCCCCGTGCCCGCGTTCGACGATTCCCAACTGCCATAGCAGATTCCGAGTATCCGCGTCCAGCCGATAGCCCGACGCGTTGGGCACACGGATGCCACAACAATCGAATGCCACCGAGCCACCGGTCGCATCCCGGCCGCCGGGAAGTTTCCGCTCACCAAGCCCACCCGACAGACAAAACCGGGGTGTGCACTCGGTGCACACCCCGGTAAATCGTCACGGTTCCAACCGGCTCAGCGTCCAGGAGCCAGTTGCAATCGGAATGTCCAATGCGACGGATCGGCTCCGGGACCTTGGCGACGCAACAATTCGGCATCGATCCATTGCGACTGTGCCCGGAACAAGGTTCCGCCGTCCTGGGTTGTCTCAAACGAAATACGCGGCGCGGAAGCCCCCCCGGGCCCCGACGCGAAACGGAAACCAGCCCCTGGTTCAAACACCACCTCGAGAGCGGATGTCAACTCATCGCCGTGCAGAAGACGTAGTCCGCAGCCGCTGCGGGTGTCTGCCACTTGGATCTCCAAAACCATGGCCCCGTGTGCCGACTCGGGGGAGGTCCCTCGCATGGAACGGAGGCTGAGCGAATCGACAGAAAGCTCCACTCGCGCCGGCATCGACTCGCGTCCGTTCGACAACACAGTGGACGCAGCCAATGTGAGGCGCCCACCGGGACTCGGAACAATCTCGAACACGGCGGGGTTGCCGGTCGCCCTCGACGTTGTCGCCGCACCGCCGCCCGTTCCACCACCCAGACTCGCAAAATTTTCCATCGTTGCCTCCTCACGATTTTCCCGGACGGGTTCCGCCCACACCGGCGCCTCTGCCGCGCCCGTTCCCGATATCTCGATTGTTTCTCCCGTTGCTCCCAACGACTCGGTTGAAGTCAATGGCGAGGCAGACAATTCGGGATCCGGAGCCACACTCCCGGACGTCACCAACCCGACCGGCGGTTCGACTTGCGTTGGTGGGGGTGCAGGTTCCGTGGAGGATGCCGCAGACGCTTCCGACACCGGGCTCGGCGGAGCAACCACGGGGATTGCCGAGGGCTCCACAGCCGCGGAAGACTTCAAGGCTTCGGGGGACGTTGTTCCGGAGACTTCCGGAGCAGGGTCCGTGACTGCATCGTTCGCCGGCGTCGCGACTCGTCCCGAATCCGCGGGGACCTGGGCGGGACCTGCCTCGGCCAACGGGGCCGGGGCGGGCGCGGGTGGCGGCACCGGGGGCAGCCCCACCGACGGTCCCGACTCGTCACCCAATGTCCCACGCGTCCACTCCTCACGCTCGAGAGGCAGCAGATTCCACGCGGGTTCGGCAACCGGACCGTCCGCACCCGGACGCACCGGTTCCGGGACCACCGGAGCAAAACTGCGCCGTCGCCAGCCATTGAGCAGCGACGAAAGGTCGTCGATACCCACGCTCCCCTCTGTTTCGCCACTCGCACTCACGGCTGTCACCTCCGACGGATGGACCGCACCCGTTGCATCCCCGACCGTTTCGGACTCCGTTTCCGAGGACTCCGCAGGCGCAATGCTGCTCGATTCGGCAACAACAGGCTCTGCCGCCCCTGAATGTCCTGAAGCGTTCGCTTCGCGTTCATCAACGATCTCCGATGGCGTTTCCATCGGCACCGACACGTCCGGAATACCCATCCCACTCGTTGCGGAAACTGAATCCGATGCCACCGCGCCCGCCGTTTCCGGCGTCCGCGGTTCCACAGGATTTTCGATACCGGCCGAAACCACCGCGCCTTCCGAAGGTTTCTCATCGGCATTGGCGGCAGCGGACTGCGCACGCAACGGCTGGGCACCCCCCTCCGCGAACGGATTGGGCGGCGGAAAGATCGGAACCACTGTCTCCAGTGTCGCACCGGACCCCGCGGACGCGGACTCCTCGCCGGCCGGCACCACCACCACTCCGGCAACACGGGTTCCCGATTCCAACAGGCGGTCCAGATTGGCTCCAACAACATCGGATGCCACCCTGGAACCCAATGCCACCAGCACCGCGTCCATGTGGATCCCCACCGCGGCACACATCGCAACCATATCCAACGAAGGCATGGCGACAACCACGGTGTCCGCCATCGCCGGCGCATGGACTCCCAGAAGTTTCTCCAGATGGACGTGGGCGAACAACTCCGGATCCGGATGGTCGCACGGATAGCCCATCGGGATCAGACGGCAATTCGAAAGCCGGGTCGGGTGGATCGCATCCGGCGAAACCGGAAGACCCGCCACCAACGTGTCGCGTAGACCCGGTCCGATCGGGGAACCCGGGCCGTTCCACAAGATATGCTGGCGCGGAGAGCGCGCATCGGTGTCGATAACCAACGTGCGGCGGCCCGTCTTGGCAGCCGACAACGCCAGACCCTCCGCAACACGTGCGCCCGCTGCATTTCCGTTGTCCCCGCAAACACCAATCACGCGCAACCCGGGGAAACGGTCCTCAAGCGACTGCAACAACCCGGGAAATGTTCCGGGAGTGACTCCGTTGGATGCCCCGGGGCGGAGATCCGCGAGTATTGTCAGCGCCCGCTCGTCGATCAGGCGCTGCAATCCCGCCGCGGGGTCTGGTTGTGGCTGCAACGTGTCCATGGTCATGCCATCCTCAGACAGCATTGTCGGACAAACCAAGTATCTTTTTCAGGGGAAAATCAGCCGACGGCGGCACCACGGATCGGCCGATCGTCCCATTCCGACCCACTCGCTAAACCGTTGGCGCCCAACCCGACGTCAAGCCCCGGGGTCACAATTCGACAAGCCGGACCGACCGGATGCCCGGAACCGCACGGATCGCCGCCATTGTCCCGTCGGTCGCCGGACCGTCGATCGACAACGCCATCACGGCTGTCCCGTCGCGGAACTCTCGTCCCAGGTACATTCCCGCGATATTGACACCGGCCTCCCCGAGCAGGGTCCCGATCTTACCGACCATTCCGGGCTGGTCCTGATTGCGCACCATGATATGGAACCCCTCGGGGCGAAAATCCATCGCATATCCGTCCAGAACCACGACATGGGGATCCGATTTCCCGACGATCGTCCCCGAGATCTCGTGCGGACCGTTGGCGTCCGTGGTCACAATCGTCAAATGGTCCAGGGGCTCGTCACCGCGCGGGGACGTCGACTCGGTGATCCGTATCCCGCGCTGGGCCGCCAACCCCGGCGCATTCACGTAGTTCACCGAGTCCGACAGGATCGGTGTCAACAAGCCCTTGAGGACCGCACGGGTCAGGTGGATGGTCTGAGACCGGTCGAACTCACCCTCGAATCGAACGTCAACCGCCGTGACCGACCCCTTGGCCAGCTGCGCCTGCAGGCTGCCGAGCTTTTCCCCCAAACGCAACCACGGGGCCGTCCGCGCCAGCACATCCGCCGACAACGACGGCATGTTCACCGCCGATCGCGCCGAACCGCCGGAGAGTACATCCACAATCTGCTCCGCGATGTCGACCGCAACACCCACCTGCGCCTCTTCGGTGGACGCTCCGAGGTGCGGGGTTGAAATGACCCGGGGGTGCAACGCCAACGGGTAGTCCGGCGCGACGGGCTCCTGTTCCCACACATCGAGGGCGGCACCGGCCACCTTGCCGGCATTCAATGCGTCCAGCAGCGCTGCCTCCTGAACAATTCCGCCACGGGCGACATTGACTATGCGCACACCCTCCCGCATCCGCTCGATCTGCGACGCACCAATCATCCCCGCGGTTTCCTTCGTGCGCGGGACATGCACCGTGATCAAGTCGGATTCGGCATAGAGAGTGTCGAGGTCGACCAGGCGAACCCCCAACGCATCGGCCTGGTCGGGCGCCAGAAACGGATCGTAGGCGAGAATGCGCATCTCCAATGCACGCAGCCGACGCGCCACCTCCCGGCCGATCTTGCCCAGACCCACCACGCCCGCGGTCTTGCCGTACAACTCCACTCCCACAAACCGACTGCGTTTCCACTCGCCGGCCTTCATGCTGGCATGGGCCTGCGGAATGTTGCGGAACAAGGACATTGTCAACGCAATGGTCAGTTCCGCCGCCGCCACCGTGTTGCCCTCGGGAGAGTTGACCACCAGAATCCCGCGCTCGGTGGCGTGCGCAACATCGATGTTGTCCACCCCGACTCCCGCACGGCCGATTATGCGCAGCCGCTTGGCCGCGTCCAGAACATCCTTGGTGACTTTGGTTTCGGAACGTACCGCCAAGGCGTCGTACTCGGGAATGATCGCAATCAGATCGGCCTCCGAGAGACCGGTGCGCACATCCACCTCGAGCCCGCCACGCTGGAGGACACCCACGCCCTCCGCGGCGACTGGATCACTGACCAATACCTTCGCCATCGTTGCTCCTCTTCCTTGGAGCCAAAAGGATACCATGCAGGCCCGGAGCGTATCCCCGGAAGAACGTTGCAACGCCCTCCGGGAACGGCACGGCAATGGAAGCCAAACCCTTTCCGGACCCGAACGTCACCCCATCGCCACGGCGGCGCATCTCGGGAAACGCCCCGCGCAGCGACCGTTCGGCCGGCCCGTGGCCAGGGGATCTCCGACGCGGTTTCCTGCCGACGAGACCAGCTTCCCGCGGTGTCGAAGTTCGTCTCGGCGCCCACTCGGCGATGCGGGGGAAATCACCGGGTTCGTCGGGAACACGCGACGTCGAGGAGTTGGGTACCAAGCCTGTCCA
>CAZYBA010000112.1:2852-9192 GCA_964646105.1 uncultured Armatimonadia bacterium | reverse complement strand
AGGCGAGTGCGGCAAGTACCATGGCGACCAACGCAACCACCGATGTCTCGGTGGGTCGGCCCCGGGAGCGCGATTCGTTCACCTTCCGTTTCATCCGGCCAACCGCCTCAACCGCTCCACCAAGGTTTTTTGTTCGGCAGCAATGGACTCGACCGCTGCACCGGACGACTTGACCGCCCTGTCGGGATCCTTGAGTCCATGCCCGGTCAAGGTCGCCACCACGCGCAACGGCTCGCCTCCCGGAATTTTCGCGGTGCGCGCCCAATACGCCAATCCGGCGACCGGAGCGAGGGACGCCGGTTCGGCAAAGACCCCCTCGAGGCGGGCAGTTTGCCGCCAGGCTTCCAGGATGGCGTCGTCGCTGACCGCATCGATCGCCCCCCCGCTGTCGTCGCGAGCAGTCACTGCACCATCCCAGGACGCCGGAGCTCCGATCCGGATGGCAGTCGCCACTGTCTGCGGAGACTCGACTGGATGCCCCTTGACGAGAGGCGCCGCCCCCTCGGCCTGAAACCCGATCATCCGGGGCAGGCGCGTTGCCAGACCCGCATCCCGATACTCGCGGTATCCGCGCCAGTAGGCAGTGATGTTGCCGGCATTCCCGACCGGAAGCACATGCCAATCGGGTGCATCACCCAATTCGTCGACAATCTCAAACGCCGCGGTTTTCTGGCCTTCGATGCGCACCGGATTCACTGAATTGACCAATGCAACCGGTTCGTCGGTTGAAATCGCACGCACCAGGCGCAGGGCGTCATCGAAATTTCCATCGATCGCGAGCGCAACCGCGCCATGCATCAACGCTTGGGAAAGTTTCCCGAGCGCGACTTCCCCTTTGGGCAGCAAAACCGCACACCGTATTCCCGCTCGGGCCGCGTAGGCGGCTGCCGACGCGCTGGTGTTGCCGGTCGAGGCGCAAACCACCACCCGGTGGCCGTCGTTGACCGCTTTGGTGACCGCCATCGTCATCCCGCGGTCCTTGAAAGATCCGGTAGGGTTCGCCCCTTCGAGTTTCGTGAACAAATCCAAACAAATCGGGTGGGGGGAAAGAGACTCGATCCAGCGTGCCAGCCGCGGCACCGGCAACAACGGCGTGGCACCTTCCTGCAATGTGACAACACTCGCCGACGCAGGAATATCGGGCAATCGGGAGCGGTAGGTCGCGATGACCCCGGGGCCCCGTCCGCTCATTCCTCGACCCGGATCCAGTTGTGAATGGCGCGGACCGACTCCAGCGGGCCGATCACCTCCAGCGCTCCCTTGAGGCTCTCCTCACGGCACCGGTGGGTAATCCAGACAATCTCGGCCTCCCCTCCGGCAATCGCCCGCTGCACCACCGATTCGATCGAGACATCGAAATCGCCGAAAACCGACGCAATCGAGGCCAATACCTTGGGCTTGTCGGTGGCGTGCAGCCGGACATAGTACTTGCCATGAGCCATTTCCAGAGGCTGCATCTTGAGGGGAACCGGCGGAACAGGCCGAATGCGACCGACCGACCCCGACAGGATGTTGCGGGCACAGGACATCAGGTCACCGACAACGGCGCTGCCGGTCGGCAAACTTCCGGCTCCACGACCGAAGAACATGACGTCGCCGACGCCGTCCCCACGCACCAGAACCGCATTGAAAACGTCATTCACGGACGCCAGGGGGTGGGCGAGCGGAAGGAGCGCGGGGTGGACGCGGACCTGCATCCCCTGGCCGTCCCGGCCTTGCTGCGCCACCGCCAGCAGTTTGATGCGATATCGGAGATCCTTTGCCACGGCGATGTCGCGCGCGCAGATGTGCCGGATCCCCTGCCCGTGGACATCGTCGGCACCGACATGCGTGTTAAACGCAATCGACGCCAAAATCGCGATCTTGTACCGGGCATCGTCACCGTCCACATCCGACGAAGGGTCTGCTTCCGCATAACCTAGACGTTGTGCGTCGGCGAGCACCTCCGCAAAATCCGCCCCCTCCTCGGTCATGCGGGTAAGGATGTAGTTGGTGGTGCCATTCACAATCCCGAGGACTTCATCGACCCGGTTCGCGGCCAGGCTTTCCTGCATCGCCGACAGGATCGGAATCCCGCCGGCCACACTTCCCTCGAGGAAGAAATCCCGCCCGCAGGCCGCCGCCAGTTCAATCAGCGACCGGCCGTCCTTGGCCATCAACTCCTTGTTGGCGGTGACAATGGACTTGCCGGACCGGAGCGCCTGGCCGATCCATGCCCGCGCCGGTTCGACCCCGCCCACCAGTTCGGCGACAATATCGATGGACGGATCGTTGAGGACCGCATCCGACGAATCGGTCAGCAAACTCCTGTCGATTAGCCCGGGACGCTGCTTGGCGATGTCCCGAACGGCGATGCGGCGGACAACGAGCCGCGCCCCTACCCGCCGCGCGATATCGTCGGCATTGCGCACCAGCAACTCGACGGTTCCGGTTCCGACCACCCCGCAACCGAGGATGCCGATTCCGATCTCACGCACGATCAGGACGCCTCGAGTTCGATCAAGGGATCTCCCGGCTGGACCAACGCGCCGTTCTCGGCAACGACGCGGCGCACTCGTCCGCCTTGCTCGGCCAGCACCTCCGAGAACACCTTCATCGCCTCGATCATGCCTACTGGCTGCCCCGCATCCCCCGTATCGCCAACTTCCACGAAGGGCGGTTCACCCGGCGCAGGCGAACGATAAAAGACGCCCATGATCGGAGCAGCAATTGACGGTCCCGCAACCACGACTTCGACCTTGGCAGCCGGATTGACACCCGCAGGGGCCGGATTGGGGTAAGCACTCACCCCCGGTGCGGCGCGCACGACCACGCGCCTGTCATCCTGTTCGAACGAGATTTCACTCAGACCGTAACGTTCGGCAAGTGCAACCAATCTCTCCGCAAAACGGCGCTCTTCAAGGGGGGAATCCACGCGCCAATGGTACCATTCGGGGCAAAACAGCGTCAAGAATCCACGCTTCGACAGAATATCCGCCCCGCATTGCGCCAGGTATCGTTCTGCGGCGCCTACCTTCAGCCCCGCCCCAATTCCGTGACCCATTTCCTTATCCTCGTCACCGCCCTCCTGCGTCTGTGCTTCGGAGCCAATTCCGGTCTCGCGAACGACGAGGCCTACTACTGGTGCTGGAGCCGGCATCTTGACTATTGGTACTTCGACCAAGGCCCCGGAATCGCCTGGAGTCTGGCGTTGTGCACGGCCCTTTTCGGAAATACCGCGCTGGCGATCCGGTTGTGCCCGTTTCTGTACGGTATCGGAAGCCTTTGTTTTCTCTACGCGTTCGTGCGCAATGCCGCCGACCGGCGCACCGCCCACTGGACCATCGTCCTGGCGTCGGTTGCTCCAATCGTCTCGCTCGGGGGTGTGATCGCAACCTACGACGCGCCCCAGGTATTTTTCTGGTGCGCTTGCCTTTGGTCGTTGGAAAAGGCCTTGTCCGGACAAAGGTCCCACTGGCTCGTTTGCGCTCTGCTTTGCCTGCTGGGTTCGTTTTCGAAAGTTCCCATGGTCTTTTTCCCGCTGGGGGCGTTGCTCGCGATGGCGACTTCCCCGCAATGGCGCCCCCAACTGCGATCGCCTTGGCCCTGGATGGCGGGCCTGGTCGGTATCGGCGGGCTGGTCGCCATGCTGATCTGGGATTTCCGCCACGAGCATTTCTACACCCTGCACACCGCGAACCTGGGCCGGCGCCATGTCAATGCGGCACCGGGGCGTTGGGTGCTGGATTTCGTCGCCGGGCAGGCAGGCAGTCTGGGCCCGGGCCTCTTTTTCGCGGAACTGCTGGCGCTGGGCGCCCTGATGCGTACGAAGGCGGCTCCCTTCCCGATCTCCGACACATTGCGACGATTCGGGTTGGCGTTCACATTGCCTATGCTCATCGTGTGTGTCGTGAATGCCACGCGGTCGAAACTGGAGATCAACTGGCCGATTTCCGCGCACATGACCGGCATCGCGATCGTGGCAGCCTGGTGGGCACATCTTTGGGCCCAGGGCAAACGCGCGACGGTGGTTGCGTTGGTCGCGCCGTCGGTCCTCATCCAGGCAATAGCTTGGTATCCGGAACTGCTGACCATCCCCGGTTTCCGGCCCACCGGCCGTGCGGTATCGAAATTGACGGAAAACCGTGGATGGGAGACCATCGAAAAGGCGATGCGGGAAGAAACCTCGGTCTTGGAGAACGAAACCGGCAAAACGCCGTTCCGGGCTGCGGTCAACTACAAGGTCTCGGCGATGCTGACTTTTCTGGCACCCAACCAGCAAGAAACCGCCTGCTTGTTTCCGGGAACACGCCGAAACCAATTCTCCCTTTGGACCAAGCCCGAAACGCTGGTGGGTCGTGACGCTGTCCTGGCGCTCGACCACGACCCCGATCAGGTCATCGTCGGCCTGCGCCCCCTGTTCGATTCGATCGATCCGCCGCGCCGTGTCGATGTGGTCCTGCCTGCCTTCGAAGGCCCCATCAAGTCTTGGTACATCCTACGTTGCCGCAGTTTTCGGGGATACGATCCCGACAAAACCGCGGTGGGCTACTGAACCCTGCCGGCTTGCGTTCCTTGATCATCCTATCCAATCCAATCCAATCCAATCCTACACAGTACGATAATCCATGCCTATCCTCCGACATGTTCTCCCCTTGATCGGCACCACATCGCTGGTGGCCGCAGCCGCCATCGGCCTCACCCCGACACAACCGCCCACCGGGGTACCGCTGCCGACCGGAAAATGGATAACGCCCAGCGGCAGCCATGCGTCCGCCGGGTCGTTCCCAACCACGCTGGCCCTCTCGCCTAACGGCAAGTTCGTCGTCTCCAGCAGCCTCGGGACACGGTGCCAGCTGACTGTCTTCGATGCCCGGGACGGCCGGGAGTTGTCGAAGCTGGCAATCAACGGGAAAAGCCCGGCACCGGGTGGACGCAGTGCAGGTCTCTACGTCGGGCTGGCATTCTCGCCGTCGGGAACCGAGATTTACGCGAGCAGAGGCAGTGATCACCGAGTCGGTGTGTACAGCCTGGACGAAAACGGCAAGATCGCCGACACGTCCTTCACGATCGACGCCGAGTACGCGGCGGGTGTCGCAGTCGACTCGGAACACGTCTTTGTCGCCGCCAACCATGCCGACCCCAAAAACCAGATGCGCGGATGGGTTTCCATCGCCAAGACCGGCACTGCCGTTTCAAAACGCGTGTCCCTTCCCGGCTATCCGCTCGCGGTATGCGTCGTGGGCGGAAAGGCCTACGTTTCCTCCGAACAGGACAGCGCCCTGTATTACATCGACCCGCTCGGGAGTTTCCCTCCCTACCGAATTCCGGTGGGTTCCAACCCGTCCCACATCACCCCCAACCGCGACAAATCCCGGCTCTTTGTCAGCAACACCGGATCCGACACCCTCAGCGTCGTCGACACGACGTCCAACAAAGTGCTCGACAGCATTCTCCTGAGACCGGGTGGCGCGCGCGCCCTTCCCTCGGCGACCCCGCTCGGATCGGCCCTCCACCCCGACGGCAAAACGCTTTTCGTCGCCCTCGCGGACCTGAACGCCGTGGCGGTGGTCGACACGGCCAAGGGAGACGTTCGCGGCTACATCCCGACCGGTTGGTACCCCACCGCCGTCGCCGTCACTCAGGACGGCAAATCACTGTTTGTCGCCAATGCACAGGGAACGGCGTCACGCCTTCCCAACGGCACCCCCCGCGCCTACATCCAAACATTGTTCGAAGGGACGGTCGCCCGCATCGACTTGGCCTCCAGCCTCGACAAACTCTCCGAGTCCACCAAGCAGGTACTGGCCAACAACCAAGCCGACGGCGATGTATTGCGCCGGGCCAGAACTGCGTTGCGCAATCCCGGAATCGAACATGTCATCTACGTCATCAAGGAAAACCGAACCTACGACCAAGTGCTCGGTGACCTTCCGCAAGGCAACGGCGACCCGACCTTGACCCTGTTCCCGCGGGATATAACCCCCAACCAGCACGCCCTGGCCGAACGTTTTGTCCTGCTGGACAACTTCTACTGCGCTGCGGAAGTGTCGGGCGACGGTTGGAATGTCTCCACGGCCGGCTCCGCCAACGCCTATGTGAAGCGCAATGTCGCCTACGGCTACTCGGGCAAGGCCCGCCCGTACGACTACGAGGGCACCAACAACGGCGTCGCACCGGATCGTGCGGGAATCGTCGATGTCGCCCGCAGCCCCGGTGGTTACCTGTGGGACCGTGCCCTGGCCAAGGGCCTGAGTGTCCGCAACTACGGCATGTTCACCGACGATGTCCAGTTGCCGCGCAAGACTGCCGAAGACGGAGCCGAGGGTCTGGAAAACCGACCGACCAAGAAGGCTCTCGA
>CAZYBA010000112.1:0-2842 GCA_964646105.1 uncultured Armatimonadia bacterium | reverse complement strand
AGCCGGCGACGAACTGAAAAGATGGACTGATCTTTATCGTCAATACGACCTGACATTCGCCGATTCGGAAGCATGGTCGATCCATCAGATCGCGCCGGCCCCCAAGCAGAAACCAACCTACGGCACCGCCAAGGACCCGGCACGCATCACCACTTGGCGCCGGGAATACCTGGAATTTGCCCGCACGGGTTCCATGCCCAAGTTGATGCTGGTGCGCCTGGGCAACGACCACACGTCGGGAACGTCGGTTGGCATGCGCTCGCCCCGTGCGATGGTCGCCGATAACGATTTTGCCCTCGGACAGCTGGTAGAGACCGTCAGCAAGAGCCCGTACTGGAAAAAGACGGCGATCCTGGTGGTGGAGGACGATGCCCAGAACGGCTACGACCATGTGGACGCCCACCGGTCGATCGCGTTTGTCGTCAGTCCGTTCGTACCCAAGGGATCCCACGACAGTCGGTTCTTCAACACCGATTCCATGCTGCACACGATCGCGAACCTGCTCGGAACCGAACCGATGACCCTCGCCGACGCCACCGCTCCGGTGTTGGCGGTCTTTTCCGACAAGGCCGACAACGATGCGCCGTTCGAGGCCATCCTTCCCGCCAAGCGACTGATCGAGGAGACCAATGCCGCGAATGCCTACAAGGCAAACGAGAGCGCTCGATGGATCAATCCCCTGCGTGAGGAATCGGCACCCGACGAGATGCTCAACGAAATTTTGTGGCGATCGATCCGCGGCACCAAGACGGCGGTTCCCAATCGCAGGTACGGGGTCCGCATGACATCGCACGACGACTGACGCGGGACATCCCCTCTACCCGCGCGGGGACGTCTGCGTGATAGAATCCGGACCGGAGCGGGACGGGTGGTCGCGGGCGTCCAACGTCCGAGGAAAGTCCGGGCTGCGCAGGGCACGATGCTGGTTAACGGCCAGGCGGGGCGACCCGACGGAAAGTGCAACAGAAAGACACCGCCGGCGCTCGTCGCCGGCAAGGGTGAAATGGTGCGGCAAGAGCGCACCGGCGGCGCGGTGACGCGTCGGCCCGGCAAACCCCATCGGCAGCAAGGTCCAAGCAGGAGGAGTTGACGTTGCCCGCCGATCCTCCGGGTAGGACCGCTTGAGGTGCATGGCAACATGCATCCTAGAGAGATGACCACACAAATACAGAACCCGGCTTACAGGCCCGCTCCGCTGAAGCCATTCCGAGCAAAACCATGACCTTCCGACACGATGTCTACTTCTACCCCACCGAAAATCCCGGTCCCGACGACGCAGATCGGCTCGAGCAAATGATTCGAACCCGCCTCAGCAACATTCCCGGGGTCCTGCGCATCGCCGTCGGACGACCGGCGGGGACCGACCGCCCGGTGGTCGACAACGACTACATGGTGGCGTTGTTCCTTGAATTCACCGACGCGGCCGCGGAAAAAGCCTACCAAGTGCACCCCGACCATGCCGCGTTCGGCGCCGAGAGCCGCCCCCTGTGGTCGCGGGTCAAGGTATACGACACCATCGCCCACTAGCCTTGGCATTCGGTTGACGCGGCACCGATGCCGCACCTGCTACCCATGTCGTCGATCCCGAACATCTTCGCCCTAGCCGATCCTCACCTGTCGTTCGGACGAACCGACCGCGACATGTCGCGCTTCGGAGACCAGTGGATCAACCACCCCGACAAAATCCGGCGCAATGCCGCGCAAACCGTCGGTCCCGACGATATCTTGCTCCTGCCCGGTGATTTGAGCTGGGCGGGAAAAAGACCGGTCGCGATACCCGACCTGGCCTTTCTGGCGTCCCTGCCTGGCCGCAAGATCTGCATCAAGGGCAACCACGACCACTGGTGGGGTAGCGGGCAATCGATTGATTTCGATGGTCTCGAAACGCCTCCGATCATCGTTGGAGACCTCGGTATTGCAGGCACCCGCGGGTGGCAGACTCCGCGCGGCGACACCGCCGATTTCGACCGCAAGATGATTCTGCGTGAATCGGACCGGCTCGAAAAGTCGCTGGCGGCGATCTCCGGATGCCCTGTCAAGATTGCAATGCTGCATTACCCGCCCCATCCGTTCGCCACGATTCTCGAGCGGCATCGGGTTGATGTCGTGGTCTACGGGCATCTGCATGTCGAGTCGCTGCCGGAGGACGAGGCGTTGGTCCTGAATGGCGAACGAATGGGCGGTGCATTGTGCTGGTGTGTCGCCGCGGACCGTATCGACTTCCGGCCTTTCCGGATACCCCTTCCCGTGTCGGCAGCAGACGGTACCGCAGGGTAGCGTCCCGACACGTAAGGGCTGCGACGTGATCCCCGTGTCTCGAGAATCCCGCGCGCGTCGGATTGTTCGGACGTCCTACGCCGATTCGATCGTGTCGGAACCGGCTTCCTGAATCAGCGAAGCAACGGAGCAAGCCACCGCGAGAACGATTCCGGTCCTTTGGCAGTGGTGAAATCGGTGGACCCGAGCACCTCGCCGTTTTCATCCAAAACCGCATACCTTGGCAAGGTCAAATCCTGGAACGTCTCTTCCATGTATTTGGCGTTGCGCTCCCCCTCCTCGGCTGTCGCATGGGGACCCGAATCGGTGTAGAGCTGCACGCGGATGAAGGTCTCCAGTTTCTGGCGCACCTCGGGCTTGGGCATAACCTGAAACTCGACAAACCGACAGTTGGTGCACGTGTGCCCCGTCATGTCGAGGAAGATCCTTTTTCCGGTTTGTTTGGCCTGCGCCTTGGCTTCATCAAGGGAGTTGAGCCAGGTCAGTTGACCGTCGGCGCCATCATCGTCTTGCAACGGTCCGTAACTGGTAGCCGGAGGTGGAAGGAACTGTGCCAACGCGGGAT
>CAZYBA010000111.1:7237-9194 GCA_964646105.1 uncultured Armatimonadia bacterium | reverse complement strand
TTGACTTCCCTTCAGTCCCGACTCACCGGGACAAACCGTACAACCTTCAGGTTAATTTCGGCAGGATCCGGCGACCCCATCAGCAATCGTTGTCACGACCCGATCAGCGCATCCCGGGCGGCCAATCCCAACGCCACCGCAAATGTCGGTCCGACTTCAAGCCGCTTCGCCGGAGTCAACTGTTTCGACTGGACGTTCATGGTAGCGAATGGATCGGCGACGGTGGTCGGCACCCCGATTTCGGATTGCACGTATTGTTCGAGTCCCCGCAAGGACGCTCCGCCCCCGCACAGGAGAACATGGTCGACGGTGTCCATCGGGAACTTGGACCGGAAATAGTCCACCGACCGCCGCAACTCCATCGAAAACTCGCCGAGAACCGGCAAAATGGCCTGAAAGACCTCCCGTTCCCGAGGCGAATAGGGCGACTCGACTTCCTCCGGGACCGCAATCGGTTCCGGTGCCGGCGCCGGGGCCGCTTCCACAGGAGCCGCAAACGGATCCGCGAATGGGTTGGCGTCGAGTTCCGGTGCGATTTCGGCTGCCGGCGCGGGCGCTTCACCGAACAGGGACGGCGGAAGCGGAACGGACGTGTCGACGTCCCACGGTGACGTGATCCCGTTGTCGGACACTTCGGTGGCGCCGAACTGCTCCTCGGCGACAACGTCGATCAGGTCCATCAGGACAGCCGCCACTTCACGCTTTTCGTCCTCGGCAGCGTCCATTCCCAATCCACAGCGGTCGGCAATCGCGCGGGTAAAGTTGTCTCCACCCAACGGAATCGTGCGCGGGAACCGAAGCACACCGGACTTGAAGATGCCGACGTCGGTTATCGTCGCCCCGATGTTCACAACCACCACATTGCGCTGATCATAGCCTTCCTTCGAAAGGTTGATCAATGCCCGACCGGCCGCGAGCGGCTCGACATCCACGGCAACCGGTGTCAATCCGGCAGCCACCAAGGTCTCGATGTGACGGGACACCATGTCACGCTGCGCCACCGCGAGCAGAACTTCCATCTGCGCATTTGGATCGGCGTCTGTAACCGGATCGTCGATCTTCTCGTAAGACAACTCGACGTCACTGGCAGGGAACGGAACATACTGCTCGATCTGCCATTTCATGGTTTCGGCCAATTCGCCGGCGGACATCTTGGGAACGTCCACGACCCGAACGACCATGGCGGCCGCACCACCCACGGAAACAACACATTTACGGGAGCGGATGGCGTTTTTGGCAAGCGCCGCCTTGATCGCCAAACCGAGTTGCTTCGGGTCGGTCACGACCCCTTGCGAAATCAAACCGGAAGGAGTGTCCTCCAGAGCCAATCCGGTCACGCGAAGGCCCGTGCGCGCCCCGGTCACCTCGACAATCTTGATCGTGCTGGTACCCATGTCCAGACCCACAAAACTGCCGCCGGAAGACCGAGCCTTGCGCACCGGGGCCGCTTTCTTGGGAGCAGGCTTTACTGCAGCGCCCTTTTTCGCCACTACGCGTGTCCTTTCTGGCAGGGAAAAACGGGTCCCCACCGAGTAGGCGCATTCTAGCACGCGCCCAAATTGAGTGTCAAGAAAGCGATCGGGACGAGCGAGAGGCTCCGTCCCCGATGATCAGTGCCTGCCCCCCAGATTCCATCGTGTTCGTATCTTGTCGTAGAAACCGGGACCGCCCCCCTCGACCAGAAGGAGTTTCTCAGCGGCCTCGGCGATATCGACAATGTCTCCGGGCATCAATTCGAGAACGTCCTGGCCATCGGCTGTGACCGCGACGCTCTCCCGGGTCCCTCCCATCACCTTGAGCCGTACGCGGTGGTTGTTTGGAACAATCAGGGTTCTGGCACTCAGGGTATGGGCGGCGATCGGAGTCACCACCAATGCGGACACCTGCGGGTGCACCAAGGGCCCACCGGCGGAGAGGTTGTAGCCCGTCGATCCCGTGGGTGTCGACACGAGTACTC
>CAZYBA010000111.1:0-7227 GCA_964646105.1 uncultured Armatimonadia bacterium | reverse complement strand
GGGCCATTCGGACCGCTCGGGTGGCAACGACAATATCGTTGACCGCCAGCAAGCGCCGTTTCTCCACACCGTCGTTGGAACGAATCCGGGCATCGAGAAGCGCCCTTTCCTGACACGCCCCCCGGCCATCCAGAACCCGGTCCACGGCGTCTGCGACATCGTCGGGGGCGACTTCCGTAATGAATCCGAACCGGCCCAGATGGACGGGCAACAACGGTACGTTCCTGCCGGCCACCCGACGCGCCACGGAAAGCAGGGTTCCGTCCCCGCCGAACACCACTCCGAGCACGGGGTCGGGTTCTGCGTCCGCCAATGCCTGTTCGAGATCGAGAACGCGGATTCCACGGGTCCCGAGGTGTTCGCGCAGACGATCCGCCGCCGCGGACGCTTCCGGTTTTTCCGGATTGGGATGCAACCACACTGTTCTCAATTCGGAACCGCCGACGCTGCCCATCGCTGTTGCGCTCAGGGCTTTGCCTTTTCCGGGGCGGGTTCACCCGCGCCCCCCACAGTCGTCGAGCCGAATCGGGCAAGGTTCGCCTTTGCATCCGCGAAAGACGGATCCGCGGCAAGCGCCTTGCGGTATGCGGCGATCGCGGCGTTGATACGCCCTTTGCGCTCGTGCAAGACCCCCAGATTGTTGTGCGCCGGCGCAAATCCAGGCTCGCGCTGCACCGATTCGGTGAATGCCGCCGATGCGGCGTCGAGTCGACCCGCCCGCAAATGAATCAAGCCGATGGCGTTGTGGGCAAGCCCCGACTTCGGTCTCAGCTTCGCCATTGTTTCAAATACCGGCATCGCGTCGGCGTCCTTCTTGAGCGCGACCAACGCCGCTCCGAGATGCTCGCGGCTTTCGAAATCCATCGGGTCGGCATCGGCGGCCTTCCGCCACGCATCCGCGGTTTCCGCGGTGACCGCGATCTTCTCCAACGCCAGGGCGAGGTTTTTCCATCCCAGCCCCACGGTCGGTCGGATTTTCACCGCGGTCCGGAAGCGTACCGCCGCCTTGTCGAACTGCCCCAAGCGATACTCGACAAATCCGGCGTTGAGGACGGCGTCGTAGTAACGGGGATTAATGGCGAGCGCCTTGTCGTAGGCCTGCAGCGCCTCCGCCAGTCGGTCGAGTCGGGCGAGCAAAACCCCTTGGTTGTAGCGGTAGGACGGGTCGGTGCGGGTCGAGGGTGACGCCCCCTCACCGACCGCGGCGTCTGCCGCGGTACCGAACAGCCTCTGAGCGTCGTCATCCCGCCCGAGGCGCGAATACGAATAGGCGAGTTGCGTCATGGTCTCGAGGTTGTTCGGATCCAGACGACGGGCCGCCTCCAGGGCAGACACGGCATTTTCGTGCCTGCCGAGCCTGGCCTCGATTCGGCCCAACGCGGCGAACGCAGGCAGATTGCCGGGATCGAGCGCGGTCCCTTTGCGCAACGATTCGGCCGCATCGGCGTCCTTACCCAATTTCTGCAAGGACAAACCGAGGTTGACATGGGCTTGGGCGTCACCCGGTCGCGCGCGAACCACTCCCCGATACGCGTTGACCGCCTTCCGGAAATCACCGATTTTCCATGCGGCAAACCCAAGGCTGTTGTAGGTGTCGGAACCGGAAGGCTGCTTGCTGAGAGCGAATTCGAGCAATCCAATGGCCCGGCGGGTGTCGGCGGTGTTTCGTGACTTGCGCAACAACAACGCATTGGCGAGGTTGGTGCACGTCTCGGGGACTTCGGGCCGCAGTCGGTTGGCGGTTTCCAGAAAGCGCAGGGCACGGTCCGGGTCGCCGGCTCGGATCAACAAGAATCCCAACCAGGCATTGATCTCCGCGTTACCGGGCGACGATACAACCGCCTTTTCCATTTCGGTCACGGCGGTCGCGAGATCGTTGCGCGCAAACGCATCCCGCGAGCGTTTGTACGCCGGCGGCAGGCCGGTCGATTGGATCGTGCCCGACGCGACCGGTGCAGCAATGCCAAGGCAGGCCAGTCCGACGAAAGCGAAGACCCCATTCATCGATCTCAATCCGGCCCTCCTGAACGGAGCATCACCGCTCCGAGCATCTTAGTTTCGAAACAACTCGCGGTCGCGTCCGAGGTATCCCCGCATGCGCAGCACGGCTTGGGTATGGAGTTGGTAGACGCGGGATTCCGAGACCCCGAGCACCTTTCCGATCTCCTTGAATGTCAATCCCTCGTAATAATAGAGCGCAATGACAAGTCGTTCGCGCGGTGGAACACGATCGATCGCGGTTCCGAGCATGCGGATCCGCTCCTTGATCTCCACCTCTTGAACCGGAGACATTCCGGTGTCGGGGACAATATCGCCCAGATGAAGCTTCTCGCCGCCGGAATCCGTGCCGAGAATGATGTCCTCGAGAGACGACACCGAACCCCGACCGGCTTCGGCCACCATGCGGGCCAAGTCGTCGGTGCCAACCCCGAGATGCTCGGCGAGTTGATCCTCCGTGGGAGGCACTCCGAGGCGAATCTCCAGATCGAACAGACCCCGTTCGAGTGTCTTGATGCGTTCCCGCACAGAACGCGGCACCCAGTCATCCTCGCGCAACGACTCCAGGATCGCGCCACGGATCAACGCGATGGCATAGGTTTCGAACTTGACCAAGCGTCCGGGATCGAATTGGTCGACCGCCTTGATCAGGCCCATCGCCCCTGCGGTGAACAAATCCTCGCGGTCGAGATTGGGAGGAAGATTCGACACCACTCGTCCGGCCGTGATCCGGACCAGATACGAGTAGTTGTCGATGATGGATGCCCGGGCCTTGGGATCGCCACTGGATTTGAAACGGCGCCAAGCCTCTTCCATTGATCGGAGCGTCATCGTATGCCGCACTTCGTCCTTCCCTGCACACCAATCCGCCGAATTTAAGACATTCGGTCGTACGGTCGTGCATTATACCAGCGACTCGGCGTGACCCTATCGATGCGTATACAACGTCGGTTCACCACATCCAAAACCCCTGACGGCGCGTCCGGTCGGCCTTGTTCTCGAAGGCCCCTCCCGGACCCCTGCCTACACGCCCCGTGGGAGTAACCACCATTTCGTGACGACGCGACGCGCGTGAACACCGGGACATTCGACCCAGCGGTGAACTCGATGCGCTACCCGACTGCACCACCGAATTACGCGGAGTTTCAGTGGAGGGAACGGCCGATTGCAAGGGGTCCGGGACCCGCCAAGCAACCGGCCCGTAGCGCCATTCTGATTATTCCGTCATTTCGTCACTGGCAGGCTTCGCAGGACTCGCCATCCAGCATCGCGCGCAGGCTGCATGCCGCCTTTTCCTCTTCGGTGAACGTCATGGCCGGTGCCGGAGGTGCCGCGATCTCCCCCACGGGAGCGGGTGTGGGCTCCGGGCGCCGGTTCTTCAGCGCGACGGTTGCCTTCTCGATGTTCGATGCCCCGAGGGTGCGCAGGTAATAGGTTGTCTTGAGGCCGCTCCGCCAGGCGCGACGATACATGTGCGAGAGAACCTTAAGATCCGGGTTGCCGAGGAACAGGTTCACCGACTGGGACTGATCGATCCATTTTTGACGTCTTGCCGCCGCGTCGATGACATACTCGAACGGGATCTGGAACGCCGTGTAGTAGCGGCGTTTGACTTCTTCGGGAATGCCCTCGACGTTCAGGAGGTCCCCATCGAAATATTTGATCTGCTCGATGATTTCGGGATTCCACAGCGAAAGCCTTTTCAGATCCTCGACCAGGAACGGATTCAGCACCACAAAGTCGCCGGACAAGTTGCTCTTGACAAAGAGGTTCTTGTACATGGGCTCGATACAGGGGCTGGTTCCCATGATGTTGGCGATGGTCGCGGTCGGTGCGATCGCCAGCACATTCGAGTTGCGCATTCCCTGGCGCCGGATCTTTTCCCGCAAAGGTTTCCAATCCAGACGTCCTCCGCGAGCGACTTCCACCGGAACCCCGCGTTCGTTCTCGAGACCCTCGAGGGTATCGGACGGCAACAGCCCCCGGTCCCACTTCGATCCTGCGTAGGACGAGTAGGTTCCGCGCTCAGCCGCCAGATCGCTCGACGCCTCGTAGGCGTAGTAGGCGACCGCCTCCATGATCTCGTCGTTGAACTCAAGTGCCTCTTCCGACGCAAACGCGATGCCCTTGCGGTAGAGGGCGTACTGCAGGCCCATGACTCCCAGTCCGATCGGCCGGTGGCGCAGGTTGGAGCGCCGCGCCGCCTCGGTCGGGTAGTAGTTGATGTCGATGACATTGTCGAGCGCCCGCACGGCGATCCGGACCGTATCGCGGAGCTTTTCGTGGTCAATCGCCCCGTTCGGCAGCAGATGATTGTCAAGGATCACCGAGCCGAGGTTGCAGACCGCGGTTTCGTCAGCCGACGTGTTGAGGGTGATTTCGGTGCAGAGGTTGCTGCTGTGCACCACGCCAACGTGGTCCTGGGGACTGCGCAGATTGCACGGATCCTTGAATGTGATCCAGGGGTGGCCGGTTTCGAAGAGCATCTTGAGCATCTGTTTCCACAGGTCGATCGCTTCGATGCGCTTTCCGTAGATTTTTCCTTCGTCCACCATCGCCTCGTACTGCGCATAGCGTTCCTCGAACGCCTTCCCGTAGAGGTCGTGCAGATCGGGGGTGTCGGACGCTCGGAAAAGGGTCCAGTGCATGCGGGCTTCCATACGCTTCATGAACAAGTCCGGAATCCAGTTCGCGGTGTTCATGTCGTGGGTACGCCGGCGCTCGTCGCCGGTGTTGCGACGCAGTTCAATGAAGTCGAAAATATCGTTGTGCCAGACCTCGAGGTATGCGCATCCGGATCCAGCCCGTTTGCCACCCTGATTCACCGCCACCAATTGGTCGTTGTGCATTTTCAGGAACGGAATGACCCCTTGGCTCTCGCCGTTGGTCCCCTGAATATACGATCCGGTTCCCCGCACCGAGGTCCACGAGCCTCCCAGTCCGCCTGCCCACTTGCTCAGGAACGCGTTCTCGGCAATCCCCCGCAGCATGATGGACTCGATCGAATCGTCGACCTTGTAGAGGTAGCACGAGCTGAGCTGGGAGCGCAGGGTCCCTGAATTGAACAGCGTCGGCGTGCTGGAGCAGAAGCGACGACTTTTGTAAAGGGAGTAGAGTTCGAGCACCCTTTGCTCCCGATCACCGGCCTCCTCTCGGAACAGGCCCATCGCCACGCGCATCCAGAAATATTGCGGGGTTTCCAGGCGGCGACTGCGCGATCCGGTCTTGTCGGTGATGAGATAGCGGTCGTAGAGCGTCTGCAGACCAAGGTAGTCGAAGTCGAGGTCCGCGGAGGGATCGAGTGCGGCACCGAGCCGCTCGAAGTCGTACGCCAACAAATCCGGGGCCAAGCGCTCGATCTTGACCGCATGTTCGATCATCGCCTTGAACCCACGGGAATGCGCCGCCTGGAGCCCCCCGATACCGTCGCGGACAATGTCCCAACCCAGCGCCTCCTCGTAGGCGTAGCTGAGCAGGATACGTCCGGCGAACTTGGCGAAATCGGAGTCCCGCTCCATCAACACCTTGGCGTTCAGGATGATGGTCTTGCGCAGGTCGTCTCGAGAAATGTCGGCACGTACCGAGCGGAGCAACTCTGCTTCGATTTCGCCCGCGGTGAGGCAGAGGTCGAGTCCGATGGATGCGAAACGGATGCGTTGCCGCAGGTCCTCTCCATCCCAGAAGGCGACTGTTCCGTCGGCTTCGACCACCGACACCATGGCGAACTGCGCCCCGGCACCGGTGCGGGTGCGCGCGGTTTCCTGAGCCCGCAACAGCGCCCGCTGGGCGCGGTAGACAATGTAGCCTTCGGCCACCTTCATGTGACCCGACAGGATGAGTTCCTCTTGAACCAAGTCCTGAATGGTCTCGATGGAGATGTACGCATGCCCGAGCGAAGCCGCCCTTTCGGCAACCCGTTCCGCCACACCGACCGCCGATTCGGAGTCGAGCTGCAGGGAAAGGAACGCCTTCCGAACCGCGATTTCGATCTTGTCGGAATTCCAGGGAACAATCTGGCCGTTGCGACGGATGATGCGCATCTCGACGACCGGCGCTCCGGTGCGGGGCAAGGTCGCCCGCTGCATCACCAATCCCTTGGCTACGTCGAACGCATTCTTTTCGATCAGAACTGCCTCGGTGAGTACCGAAAGGTCGTATTCCGACAGAACCACTTCACCGGAGTCGGCCGCAATGGACGCGACCCGCTCGGCCACTCGTTCCGCAACCGCCCGGACGAAATCGCGGTTGGGCTCGGTGTCGACCGCCCGGACACCGCGTGCGAGCATCACACTGGAGAGTGCCTCCCCGACCGACTGGGCGACCCGTGCCAGGCTGAGACCACCGTCCGTACCTTGTCCGACCACGCGCACCTTGGACATGTCCCACGGGGTACCGCCGCCCGCGCTGAAGCCAAACTCGATTTGGGACCCCCAGTCGATGTGCGGAAGGTCGTGGCTTTCGACGACCTTCTTCACTTCCAGGTCGCGCAGGATCTCGGGGAGGTTGTGCAAACTCATATTTTCAATGCTCGCTAATCTTCAAACTGAAAAACCACAACTTAGAGTTCGTCGTCGTCGACCGACGCCAGCGACGATGCCTTTTGGTATTCGGTGACACGGCCTTCGAAGAAATTCTGCTCCTTGCCGATGTCCATCAACTCGGCCAGCCACGGAAGCGGATTGACGACTCCCGGATTCAGGGGCTCGAGCCCGACGCCCTCCAATCGGCGGTCCGCGATGAAATCGATATAGGTTTCGAACTCTTCGCTGGAAAGCCCGAGACTGGCGACCGGGAGGCAGTCGCGGATGAATTCCTTTTCCAATCCCACCGCCTCGCGCATCAGGTCGACCAGTTCAGCGCGGAACGATTCGGTCCAGATCTCCGGGTTCTCTCGCACCAGGTCGAGCAACAGATTGCGGAAGCAATCGATATGGTTCGACTCGTCACGCAGCGTGTAGCGGAACATCATGCCGATGCCGGGGAACTTGCCTTGCCGGTACAGCGACAGCACCATGCCGAAGAGGCCGTAGAACTGGGTGCCTTCCATACATTGGCCGAACACGAAAATATTCTTCGCCAACAACTGTCGGTTTTCGACCGTGGTGAGATCGAGGTCCCGGCGCAGGCTCCGCGAGACACGCGTGACGAACTCGTTCTTGCGGCGAATGGTGGCAATGTCCTCGAACATGGCTTCGCATTCGTGCGGGTTGATCCCGAGCGACGAAATCA
>CAZYBA010000110.1:5848-9266 GCA_964646105.1 uncultured Armatimonadia bacterium | reverse complement strand
CGAGGTCGTTGGCGCCAATGAAGCCATGCGGCTTCGTCGGTTGGTCTTTTACGCGGCGGATGTGGATCGCATCAACCAGGGTCTGCTGGGTTTCGGCAAGAAATCCGGCGCGGTATCGGCGATGCTCATCGACCAGGACATCGATATCGACGGTGTTTTCGTACCGTTCTTCGGCGTCCCTGCGCACACCCCGCGAGGAGCGGCTGTGTTTGCACTGCGCAGCGGCGCCTACGTTGTTCCGGTTGCGATTCACATGAAGCCGGACGGGCGCCACCACATCACAGTTCGCCCGCCGCTTGAGCCACCCGCGGAGGATCTCGCGGACGAGGAACGGATCGATGCGTTCACCAATCAATGCTCGCTCGCGGTCGAAAGCCTGATCCGGATCTGCCCCGAGCAATGGGTCTGGTTCCATGATCGCTGGCGTCGACGACAAATGCCCGACGTCGCCCAAATGCCGTTGACTCGCGAATCGACGGGCGAATCTGCGAAACACGACCGGGCCGGTGACTTGGGTTCCGGAGACTCAGATCCTCGGGAGGATTCCGGTTGGAAGTCCGCTGAGTTCTCGCGCTCGGCACCCACCCGCGTGCGCGAAATCGTCTCGAACGACGTCTGATCCGACCGTCCACCATCGCGGTTGACAGTATCCGCCGGTGCGGAACGGCTTTCTACGCGCTGAGGGATGAATTCGCTCCCTTGCCGGATGTCGCTTTCCAATGCGCTGGCGAGTCTTGGGGCGTGGGGCGCTGTCGTTGAATTCCTTACCCGGGGCCTCCCCGTGTCGGACCACAGCCTGTTGCAGTGGAGTTCTGGATCGCGTTCGTCGCGGACCTGATTGGTGTGGTTTACCCACGGGCTGGCCGGTCTTGAGACATGGGGCACTTCCAGCCGGCCCGTGTCGCACGGGCATTACGGAATGTGGGTGAACAGGCCGAACGATCAATGCCGCTTGCTGATCTGCAAACGGAATATCCTTGGAACTCGGTCGGGATATCGATTTGGCCGCGCTTGCATTCGCCCCGGCAATGGGACCCGTCCTGACGTGGAGTCCAAGCGACGGTACCTTACCGCCCGGCATCAACGTCCCCGGGTCGAGTTGATCCTTCCGAACAACGCCGTCAACGCCGCGACCTCCCCGCGATCGAGGTCCATTCGTCGCAACAGGGTTCCGACGGTACGGGCCGCGGTTCGGGGCGAGCCGGGACGGACGAACCCGGTTGTTTCCATGGTTTGCGCGATCAAGCGGTCCAATTGCGCTAAATCGTTCGCCGTAGGCCGCTCGTCCCCGGATGACTCGACCCGCGCGGGCGCGGATCGTGATCGGGACGTCCCGTCATTGAGGCCGACCGTTTCGTGGACGCGTCCCGAATCCGTGTTCCGGCTCAGCTCGTAAAGGGCCACCAGGACCGATTGGGCCAGATTCAGACTGGGGAAGTCGGCATGGCTCGGGATACGGACAATCCAGCGGCACAAGTCGAGGTGTTCGTGACGAAGGTCGTCGTCCTCCGGTCCGAACACCAAGGCAGTCTTGACCGGGCTGCGACGATCGGCCCAATCCGGGAGTGTCGTGCAACGTGCCGGGCTCGGACCGGATCGGAGCGCAAATCCCACGACGTCCACACAGTCCGCGACCGCATCGGCGAGGGTTGTGTGGAACGATGCGCGATCGAGGATCGGGGACGCATCCCGGGCCGTCACTCCCGCCTGTTCCCGGTCGTAATCCCGCGGCGAAACCAAACAGAGTTCGCGGAAACCGAAATTGGCCATCGCCCGCGCCACCGAGCCCACGTTGCGGCTCACCCGCGGTTCGACCAGCACGACCCGCATCTAGCCGCCTTCTTCGCGGGGGGAATACTCGCGGTGCCGGAACACCACCAACGCGATCACCAACGCGACTATCGTGGTGGCTCCCATACCGATCCAAGCTTGCATCGGTGTGATCACCGCGGGCTCGAATGACAGCAATTGGTTGGTTGGGTCCATCGGTCCCGCCGTGGTCGCGTCGGATGTTTCCTTCAAATGAGGAGCCAAGACTCGCAGATGCGCCATCACCGAAAGTCGGGCAAACCCGCCGGGCAGCACCGAGACCAGATTCTCCCAGCCCACTGCGAACAGCAACGAAAACAACAGTGCGAACAGTTGGCGGGGCAGCACCACGGCGAGGAGCAGGAACAACGCACAATAGGTTGCCGCTCCAACCGGGAGGATGCGCAAGTCGGGGAGGACCTTCGACGCAAACTGGAGGTCGAAGAGGGCAATACCGAGGCAGATGGCGCTCAGGCAGACTGTCACACTGGCCACGATCCACGCGCCGACATATTTCACCAACAGGATCCGCCAGCGTTGCATCGGGCGGGTCAGGAGGTAAACGATCGTCCGGCCCTCCATTTCCCGAAGCAACGCATTGGTGCCGTGCACCACACACAGGATGGTGAGGATGAAGCCGAACACCATGTTGGACGCGATGCTGTTGTAGGTCTCGGTCGAGTCGTAGCGCCCTTCCTCGGCCAGACTGCGCCACGTGAACCCCACCAACGCGGGAAGCAGCACCAACAGGATTGTTGTGGCGAGTCGCCGGGCACGGAATGCGTCCCGGAGAGAGTTGCGCAAAAGCATCCAGTCGCTCATGTTGTCAGCGTTCGTTCACCAAGTAGCGGAATACTGCCTCGAGGTTGTTGTCGGGTGCGTGGAGACGATCCACCGCGAATCCACCGTCGAGGATCAGCCCGGGTAGTGCGGAATAGAACGAGTCGGGTTGGTCGGATTCGACGGTGACCACATTGGCACGGCGCGGATCCATCCGGGCGCTGATGACTGCGGGGTGGCGGATCAGGGCGGCGGCCAGATCGCGCGGTGTGGCGCAGGTCAGTTCAATCCGATGCGGATGGCTGTCCATCAGGTCGCGGATGCCACGGATATCGCCTTGGGCCAGCAGCCGTCCCTTGTAGATGACGACGATCCGGTCGGTGATCTGTTCCACCTCGTACAGGATGTGGCTCGACACCAGGACGCATTTCCCGCGGGCTGCCCAGTCCTGCATCCAGCCCACCATCTCCCGCCGACCCACCGGGTCCAGGCCGTTCAGGGGCTCGTCCAGAACCACCAGGTCCGGATCGTGGACCAGCGCTTGGGCCACCTTGATGCGCTGACGCATTCCCTTGGAATAGCCCCCGAGGCGACGGTCGCAGCGGTCGGTCATGCCGACGGTTTCAATCGATTCCGCTACCCGGTCCGCGAGTTCGCGTCCCCGAAAGCCGTTCATGGTCGCCAGCAAGGTCACGAATTCGCGGCCGGTGAGTTCCTCGTAAAAATTGTCGATTTCGGGGCAGTATCCCAGCCGTGCGGCGACGTTCGGATTGGCGAACGGGTCCTGCCCGAACACCTGCACCCGGCCTGTGGTGGGGCGGATCTGCCC
>CAZYBA010000110.1:3608-5838 GCA_964646105.1 uncultured Armatimonadia bacterium | reverse complement strand
ATCAGTTTGAGCAACGTCGATTTGCCGGCGCCGTTGGGACCGAGCAGGGCGGTCAGTCCGGGTGGCAGTTCGAACGACACATCGTTGAGGCCGATGACCTGCCCATGCCATCGTGACGCCCGCTCGAGCGAGACCACGGTATCGGTGCTCATCCCTTGACCACCTCGACCGCGCGTACCTTGAGGGCTGCCGCGCCAACCGGAACAATGATCAACGTCGCGGCGAGCAAGGCCAACGGAAGGGGTTCGGGCGACTCCGCCTTGCGCCGCACGACGGGCTGGGGAATCACCTTGACATAGTTCGGATCGACATCGTAGAGAAGGCAGCCGATGCCGTTCGAAACTCCCCCGACCGACATGCAGGTGATGGTGACGGCGCGCCGGTTGGCGGCCCGGGTTCCCTTGCCCAGATCGTTGTCGAGCAGCACCCGGTTGAACAGCACCGAGCCGATGGTCGCAGTGACTGCCGCACCGGTTACCGTCAGCAATCCGGCGTACGACGCCCCGGCCATTGCGGGGGATCGCGAGAAACTGGAGATGCCGAGGATGATGCTGGAGTGGATGGCGGCCGGGATCAACGTGGCGGGGAAAATCCGCAGGATCAGGGTCGGGTTTCCGGAGAAAAACCCCTCGCTGAAGTAGGTGGTCAGGTAGAAGAGGTAGAGCAGCAAGGACGGCAGCAGCGCCACCGCACCGATCAGGATGAAAAGTCCCATCCATTTGCCGAACAGGTAGTCGAATTTGGTGACCGGTTTGCTCAGGTAAACCAGCAGGGCATTGGCCCGGTTGTCCGCTGCGATGCTGCCCGATCCGACCACCAACGCGATCAGGAATGTCGGGAACAGGTTCAGCCACCACAGCGCACTGGCAAGGCTGTCGGAATACAGATTGCCGTGCCCTTGGAACGAAATGGTTTCGCGGATATCGGACGCCACCATGCTGCTGAAGTTGCGTGTCAGGAACGCGACCAATCCGTGCAGCAGAAAAATCAGGACCACGATCCCGACCAGGATCCAGTAGCCGGGCTTGCGCGCATTGGTCCGCAACACGGCCAATGTCACCGGCCACCAGCGCAGGGTCCGGTTCTTCAACGGGCCGTCGTAATTGCGGTACGTCAGGTCGGATATTCGCGCCAACTCGGGCTTGGACTCGCTCATGCGTCCCCTCCGATCGCTTCCAGGAAAACATCCTCGAGGCTGCGCTGGGCGGTTTGGTAACTGCGCACCTGCGCCCCCGACTCACGGGCGGCTTCGAGGATCAGCGAGCCCAGAACCGCGGGAGACTGCTCGGTCGCGAACCCGAACCGCAACGAACTTCCTTGCCGGGATTCGAGGAGCGCGGCCTTGGACAGCGTCGCGGCGGTGAACGTGTCGTCGTAAACGCGCAAATCCACTTCCATCTGGACGCCTCCGGTTTGACGAAGTTCGTGGATTGGACCTTGCCGCACCAACTCGCCGCGGCGGAGCACGATGGCGTGGTCGCAGGTGCGCTCGATGTCCGGCAGCAAGTGCGACGAGACCACGACCGACAGTCCCTTGCCATGGGACACATCGCGGATCAGGTCGAGCATCTCGTCCCGGCCCTCGGGGTCCAGTCCGTTGGTTGGTTCGTCTAGAAAGACCAACTTTGGACCGTGGACAAGCGCCTGGGCCAGCTTGATACGTTGCTTCATGCCGGTCGAGTAGGTTTCGACATTGCGGTAGCGAGCTTCGCCCAGGCCGCAGTACTCGAGCACCTCGTGGGCGCGGCGCATCGCTTGCGCGGCCGGCATGCCTGCGAGTTCGCCTGCGTATGCCACGAACGTGACCGCGTTCATGCCGGGAATGTGGCAATCCTGTTCCGGCATCAGCCCGATGCGTTGGCGAATCGCCGGGCCCTGGGTCGCCACATCGAGTCCGAGCACCTGCGCGCGGCCCGCAGCCGGTGTCAAGAAGCCCAGAAGCGTCTTGATCAGCGTGGTCTTGCCCGCGCCGTTCGGGCCGAGCAAACCCGTGCAACCCTCGGGAATCACCAGGTTGAAGTGGTCGAGGATGGTGCGCTGTCCGTAACGGACAACCAAGTCGTGCACCGAGGCGGCGGAAGAGCTGTCCGTGACAATTTCGGCCATGGGATCGGGAGAAGGATACCATGCGCGCCCCCGGGACGTAGCGGGCCCGGTGGTACACTTGCCCGTGCTCCGTTTCACCGACCAATCCCTACGTCCGCAGCCCCACATCGCGGTGATCGGTTCC
>CAZYBA010000110.1:0-3598 GCA_964646105.1 uncultured Armatimonadia bacterium | reverse complement strand
CGTGGTCACCACGCCGCTCCTCCGTGGGCTCAAGGAAAAGTATCCCGGATGTGTCCTCGACTTTTACGGCGGCGACACCACAGCCGACCTTGAGGAATACACCCCTACGATCGACAGCCGGTTTTCACTTTACACAAACCGTCCCGGATACCTGTCGGCATTGGCCGGATATGTTGCGTCCCGTGCTCGCGACCACGGTCCGGTGGACCTGTGTGTGAATTGCGACGGTTTCAGCTCGGTCGCGCAGGTGGCGGCGACGCTGCTCGAACCGAAGTACGCCGCCGGAGCGGTGCTGCGCGCCGATCGACGTGCCGCGTTGCCCTTCGAATCCGACGACCCCCGCGCCCGCCTGCTCGCCGATCCCGACTGGAACCGAAACTCGTTGGAGGTCGACTACCCCGGTCTCCTCTCGAGCGGTTATCTCTCCGAAATCCTGTGCCGCATGGCCTATGTCGAGACCGATTTCGCCAGAGTGTCGATCGGGAGCGAACCCGCTCCGTTCGAGGTTCCGGACGTATTGGTGCACATGACCACCACACGGCCCGCCAAGATGTGGCCGGCAGCCCATTGGCGCAGTTTGCTGACATGGTGCGACGAACGCGGAGTCACCACCGGATTGGTTGGCAGCAAGCCGGAAATCGAGCGCGACCTGTACGGTGGAGGCGCGGAAGACGAATTGCTGACAGCCACGGGCCTTCGCGACCTACGTGGAAAGACCCGGCTCACCGAACTCGCGGGCGCGTTTCAACGCGCCAAGGCGGCCGTGGTGGTCGATGCGGGACCGATGCACCTCGCCGTCGGGGTGGGATGCCCCACCCTGTGCCTGTTCGGCAACGATTCGGCTGGAGTCGGGGCATCCCCCGTGAATCTCTGGGCCCCGCGCGCCGGCAATGTCCTGCGCGTTCCCAGCAGAGCCACCTGCACCCGTTGCCGCGACAACCGATTCCGGAACACGGGATGCCTGGTCGAAGACCACCCGTGCATGGTCGGACTGGCCCCCGACGACGTCATCGCCGGATTGGCCAAGATACTCGGAATCTGACATGCGCCGGATCTGTGTCATCCGTTTCGGGGCGATCGGCGACCTGCTGATGACCACGCCGACCCTGCGCGCGCTGAAACGACTCTATCCCTTCGCAGAGATCACGGTTGTCACCGGGAACGGCATGCGCCCGGTCCTGGAAGGCAATCCCGTCGTTTCAGACATTGTCGAGTTCAACAAGCGGACAGAGGGCAAGGCGGGACGCTTCCTCCAATTCTGCGCCCCGCTGCGTGCCCGCCGCTTCGACTTGGTGGTCAACCTGCAACGTTCGGTCAAGTCGGTGCTGATGGCGTGGCTGATGCGCCCCGGTCGAACCCTTACCCACCGCACCGACGACAGCCAAGGCCCATCGGGGCGGCGACGGCACGGAGTCGACAACTTCCTCGACACGCTGCGCCCGCTCGGTGTCGATCCTGCCTGTTGCGACCGGCACCTCGACTGGATCGTTCCTGCGGCTGCCCGGGAATCGTTGGTCAGCCTTCTCGCCAGCCGAGGAGTCGCAAGCACGGACCGTGTCCTGCTGGTCAATCCGGGCGCCACCGCGGCGTCCCGGCGCTGGACCGTCCCCCAACTTGCCGGAGTCCTCCACGCAGTCGAGAACGCATTTCCCGATTATCGGATTGTGGTGTGCGGCGGGCGCGGTGTCGACCAGGAACTAGCCGCCGGAGCCCTTGCCGACCGTTCGTCCGCCATTGTCGACTTGACCGGAACAACCAGCTTGTCCGAGGCAGCCGCGTTGCTCGAGCGCGCAACCGCCTTGGTGACCGGCGATACCGGACCGATGCACATGGCCGCCGCAATCGGAACTCCGATGGTCGCTCTCTTCGGTGCCACCGACCCTGACCGCACGGGGCCCATGGATCCCTCTGCGGAACGTCGCCGCGGGACCGCGCTGCCGATGGTCCTTGCCCAGAGGGAAGGCCTTTCCTGCGCGCCGTGCATGTCCCGCACCTGTGCGCGGGGGGATCAGGAATGCCTGCGCCGGCTCGGCCCGGAGCGGGTTGTGGACACGCTCCGCCAGGTGCTCGCCGCCGCCGGGTCAACCTGAACCCGACGCCGGGGAATGGTCGGCGCCGGCCGGCCGGGATGCGGCCGACTCAGCGCCGGTCGCGAGCCGCGACCACATCCCTCAAGACGCTCTCGATGCGGGGAACCGCGATCTCGGCGGTGTAACGCGAGAGCACAAAGGCGCGCCCGCGCTCGCCCATTGCGACGCGCTCTGCGGCTGGGGTGCCGATCGCCTCCAACAACGCTCCGGTCAGGCGCTCGACATTGTCCGGCGGCACGAGCCAACCCGCCGGGCCGTCCGGTGGCGTAAACTCGGTCGCCCCACCCACGAGGGTTGCCACATACGGACGTTGCATCATCATCGCTTCCAGCAGTGCGACACTGAACGCTTCCGCCCGCGAGGACAAACAGGCGATGTCGAACGCCGCCAGAGTGTCGGCAATGTCGGTGCGCACGCCCGCGAATTGAAGGTGTTCCGCCACCCCGAGCTGCGCCGCCCGGCTGCGCAGCGTGTCGGAAAACGATACCGGGGACTCCTCGCCCGCCAGCACGACACGAAACTTTCCACCGGTTGCCGCGCGCAAGGCCGGCATTGTCTCCACCAGCAAATCCTGCCCCTTGCGTGGATGGATGTGCGCAAGAACCCCGAACACCAGATCGCCGGGGGCGGCGCCGAACTCGGCTCGCAACGCATCGCGCCGGGACAGGGCCTCGAGGGGGTAACGGGACGGCGCCACCAGATTGTGGATCGTGGTCATCCGTTGGTTCGGGACCCAGTTGGTACGGCGGTGAAACTCACGGGTGGAGTCCGACACGGCGATCACATGGTCGTGCAGGAACCAGTGTGGGTGACGGGTATGCGCTTGTGCGGTGCAGACACTCGGGATCCCCGTGAAGGCGCGCAGCGCCAGGCCGTAATTGTCGGCGCGGGTCATGTGGCTGTGGAAGACATCCACACCTTCTGCCTTGGCCTGACGAGCCATGGCAAGAGGGCGTGAGAGCGGCCAGCGGTCCATGTCGGACGCGATCAACCGGACGTTGCCCGGCCATTCCTGGTCCAGCAGCCAACTCCCGGTGCGGCCCACCACGGTGACCTCGTGTCCCCGGGATGCCAACTCCTCCGCGACCCATTTGGCCTGCAACACCGCGCCGTTGAGTTGCGGGCCCGAGATGATCTCCCAGATCCGCAGGGGACGTGACGATTCCGACTTCATGCGCCTGCCTCGTCTTCAGGACCGTCAACGCCGGTTTTAGGCACGTCTCCGCCTTGGTCGTCGCCACTGCCTGACTTGGCGCGGACGGAGTCGGGTCCGGCGAAGCGCTCGGCCCAGGCCAGCATCTCGTGCAGGACATGCAGGACGCTTTCCCGGGCCCGGTAGCCATGGCTCTCGTGCGGCAGCAGCACCAAGCGGACGGTCGCCCCGTGGGCCACCAACGCCTGATGGAAACGTTCCGACTGCAGGGTGTGGGTGCCGGGGTTGTTGTCCTCGGCGCCGTGGATCAGCAGCAACGGGTCCTTGATCTTGTCGGCGTGGGTGAACGGCGACA
>CAZYBA010000109.1:0-9289 GCA_964646105.1 uncultured Armatimonadia bacterium | reverse complement strand
CGAGGTCCTGTTCAAGGGCGAGTACCTCCTCAGGGCGCCCGAGGAGGCGCTGCGAGCAATGATGCCTCCGGCCATGGAGGCCGGTGTCCGGGACTCACTGCGGCTGCGACTGCGCAAGGACTTGGTTGTCGAGGCGGTTTCCAAAGAAGATCCGTCGGTGAGCGGGTTCACCCTCGAGGTGCCCGTCGACGAAACCCGCTGGGATAGCGCCGACCTGATGGTGAAGGGCATACCCGCCCAGATGCTGACCGGCGGCCTCGGAGCATTACTGAAGCAGGCCAACGATCGTCAACCGGCCTTTCCGAAGCCGTCGGATGCCAACTATAGTGCCTCCGCGCTGCGAGTCGCTGTTTCGTTGGCCGATGTCCGGAATCTGGGGGGATTGATCGAGCGCATCGCAAAGGCAACCGGCGTCCCCTTAGCCTGCGACCGCCGCATCGCCGATGTTTCCCTCCACGTTCGGGGCGAAAGCGCCTCGGCTGGCGACCTGCTGAAGGCGATCACCCGTGCTGTCCACGGAACAGTCCGCAAACTGGGGGCCGGGGACGATGTGGTTTTTCTGTTGACTGAAAATCTGGTTCCGGCGAGCCGGCAAGGCAATTCGCTGACCGCATCGGTGATGACGTCGATGGCGCCGATCCAGAAACGCTTTGCGGAAAAGGTGCGCAGCGCCCGGGAAGCACGCGCCGTGGTGGCCGCCAAGGACCCGCTGCGCCGCGTCGGACGCGCGGACGCAGGGGATCTCCCCGAAACCCTGTGGCAATCTGCGGAACGCTTCGACGAAAAGGTGGCGGTTCCGATCGCGCAGTTGTCCGAGCGATGGCGCAAGGCGCTACGGGACCTGTGGAGCGAGATGGACGAGGAAACGCGTTCGACCCAGCCCGCTCCCGACATGGCCAAGGCGTCCCTGCGCATTTCAGCGGAACTGTTCATACCGGCTACCGGCGCCTGGACCTCGATCGCACAGATCGCCGCGAAGGACTTGCGCCCTGATTCCAATCGGGATGTGCCCGTCGCACCGCTTGTGTGGCCCGCCGCCGCCTCCGTTCGCGTTGCGCACATCGCTCAGCCCGAAAACGTCGATCAGGCACGAACCCTGGGCAAATTGCTTGTCGAGCGTGGGTTCACCCACTGGATGGCGGACATCCCGGTCATGACCCCCATGCCCCAATGGCGGGAAATCGCGGAGGCGTTTTCGCAAGTCGGTCTCAAAGGGGTGCCCGTTCTTCGGCCTCTGCACGGAGAACGTGCGTTCCCGGACATCCCGCGCGACATCTCGCTTTCCGGTGAGACCGTGCGCCAATGGGGAAGCAGCAAGACGGTTCGGGAAATGGCGGAAAAGATACCGGCCCTCGCAACCGAGACCGAGCGCCTGCGCCGGGCCGATTACTTGGTGCCCGAGGTCGCGGACCCGCTTGCGGTGCTGCGCACGGTGGAACAAGCGGCGTCGTTGCCCGGAGTTTCGGCGGTTGGGATCGCGGACTTGGCACCGACCGGGTACTCGGGGAATTCGATGGGGGACGTGTTGTGGGTTGGCGGAGGAACCTTGGGCGCACGGATGCGCTTTGTCCGGTCCGAGGGGATCGATCCCGCCGATCTTGCGGGCGACATGGGCGCGATGTTCGGCATTGCCGATCCCCTCTCGCTGTTCGTCAACCGCACGAATTTCACGTGGCGCGCGAAGTGGACCAAGGATATGGCCAAGCGCCGGGACGCTTTGTTCGCGCGCATCGACACGGCTTTGGCCCGGACCCAGACCCGAATCCCCATACTGACGCCGAGTCAATGGCGCTCCGCCCCGGGTGTCTGGCAGCGTTGGACCGGGAAATGGGAGTCTCCATTTCGGTCGTCGGACGTGGACGACATGATGGAGAATCCACCCAAGGCGCCAAAGCCAGAACCGAAAAACGCCAAGACAGTGGTCTCGCCGGAACGATGGCTCGATATCGATACGGCGACCTTCGGGTCCGCGACCGACGGATTCGGTATTGACGACGATATCGACGACCCGCATCTGCTGCGCCCCTTCGAGGAACGATTGGCCGCTTGGATCGGCGATACGGTCAATCGGGAACTCGGAACCGACGACGCCGGTGACGGTGCGATCTCCAGTGGTGACGATCCAGAATTGCCGAACGGTTTTCTCTTGAATTGTTCCCACTGGACGATCGCGCAGACCGTTGGATTCCTGACACGGCGGATTGCGCCGCAGCCGGTTCCGCGGAATTCGGAAAATTCGACCACGCCGAAACCGATCGATTCGGGCACCCCTGCGCCGGCTACCAGGGATGATGCCAAGGCGAAGTCCGAGGTGCCCGGTTCCCCCAAACGGTCGGTCGACTCGAAGAAACCGGCGGGAGCGACCCCGAAACCAGCCGGCAGACCGCCGGGTGGTCAGCGGTCCAGGACCAAGCGCTGACGTCGAGCCGGGGGGCTCGGAAGGGAATCGCCCCGTCGGGATGGAAAGTCCCGGGCGTCATGAATTTGCATGAAACGCTTCGCCAATTGGTCGACCCCGGAGTGGTCGCTGTCATCCGCGCGGATTCGTCGGACCAACTGCTTGATTGTGCCAAGGCGTTGGCGGACGGTGGTCTCCGCGCGATGGAGGTGACCATGACCACTCCGAACGCCTTGGCGGTGGTTCGTGACGTTGTGGAGCTGATGTCGGACCGCGTCCTCATGGGGGTGGGGACGGTGCTTGATCCCGAGACCGCCCGCGCGGCAATCCTGGCTGGCGCACGTTTTGTAGTCACCCCGGTGATGCGTCCCGAGATCATCGCCTGTTGTCGACGTTATTCGGTTCCGATCATCTGCGGCGCCTACACGCCCACCGAAGCTCTCGCCGCACACGATGCCGGTGCGGATTTCATCAAGATCTTTCCCGCCGACACGCTGGGTCCGGGCTACATGAAGGCGCTCAAGGCACCGCTTCCGCAACTGCGCCTCATTCCGACCGGCGGCGTGGATCTGGACACGGCTGCGGATTTCATCAAGGCGGGTTGCGACGCCGTGGCGGCGGGCGGCAGTCTGGTTTCCAAGGAAATCCTGAAAAGTGGCGATTGGGAAACGTTGACCGCCCGGGCACGCCGTTTCGTGGATGTCGTTGCCGAGGCGAGGAGCACCTGTTGAACGCGTTGTCGCGCATCGAACGGGTCCGGTTGTTCCGGGTCCGTGCACCGCTCGCGGTGCCCTATTCGTCGGCGCACGGTACGGTCCGGCATCGCGAGGCAGTGCTCGTGGAATTGGTCGACACCGACGGGCGCAGCGGTTGGGGGGAATGCGGAGGGCCGTCCGGTCCGTCGTTTTCCGCTGCCGTGGACCTGCTTGCTCCCATGGTGATCGGTGCGGACCCACGGGAATACGGCGTGCTTTGGCAACGGATGTGGACTTCGGTTCAACCGTGGGGACGGCGCGGTGCGGTTGTCGCGGCGCTTTCCGGATTCGATTTGGCGTTGTGGGATCTTGCCGCCCGCCAGCTAGGTGTCGCGGCGTCGACGTTTTTCGGCGGCTGCCTGCGTCGGCGCATTCCCTGCGCAGCCCCGGCGTTGGTGCCGATCGACGGTCCGGAGTCGGGACGGATTCCGCGTTTGGTCGAGGAAGCCGCGGCGCTCGGGGAGAAGGGTTACCGTTCGGTTGCCGTCTATCTGGGCCGTAATCCCTCCCACGATCGGGCATTGGTGCGGGCGTTGCGTGACGCGCTCCCGCGGGCGTCGTTCACCGCGATGGCCCAGGGCAGCTACGACCTGCCGGAGGCGCAGTCGATCGGGGAACACTTGGCCGCGCACCAGTTTGCCGTTTTCGAGGAACCGTTGTCGCCCGACCAGCCGGCTCTGGTTGCACGATTGGCACAGCACTGTCGATTGCCATTGGCGGCCGGAAGGTTCCTGCAGACACGTTTCGATTACGGGGCATTGGTGGGAGAGGGTGGTCCCGGAATTCTTCATCTGGATCTGACCTGGTGCGGTGGCGCGACCGAGGCGGGTCGAATCCGGTCGTTGGCATCGGCCGCTGGCATCAACGTGACCCCGGTGGGCGGGGTGACGGCCGTCGGGCACGCGGCGATGGTCCATTTCCTCGCCGCCGACACCCGCCAGCCCGGCCGCGAGGAAACGTTGCCACCCCTTTTGCGCCGGATCGACGGCGACGAACCGTTGCGGGACCGCTTGCCGCAAACCCCGGTCGTTTTCTCCGACGGTGTGGTGGAAGTCCCGGGGGGGACCGGTTGGGGAATCGATCTGGACCGTACCGAACTGCAGGCGTGGACGGCCGAAATCCGGGAGGTGGTGGCATGACCGAGGCGGATTTTCGGGAAGATGCCCGGCGGTTAGTGGCCGAAGCCGATGCCGACGACACGGCGTATCGGCGTCTCGGGTGGCTCTGCGACCGGATTGGCCCGCGTCTGAGCGGATCTCGTGGCCTCGAACATGCCGTCGAGTGGGCCGCGTCCACGATGCGCGCTGACGGTTTCGACTCGGTGCGCGAGGAACGTGTCAAGGTGCCGCGTTGGGTGCGCGGTAAGGAGTCTGCCACACTCCGGGAGCCGATTCAGAGGCCGTTGACCTTGCTTGGCCTGGGGGGAAGCGTGGGTACCGGAGGACGCGATCTGACCGCTTCGGTTCTGGTGGTTTCGGACTTCGACGAATTGGAACGACGTTCCGGGGAGGTGCCCGGCAAGATCGTCTGTTTCAATGTTCCATTCACGAACTACGGCGCTACGGTGGCGTACCGGGCCCGGGGGGCCGGTGAAGCCGCGAAGCGCGGAGCGGTTGCGGTGTTGGTCCGTTCGGTCGGGCCGACCAGCCTGAACACCCCGCATACCGGATCGGTGACCTACCCCGCCGATGTCCGTCGGATCCCGGCGGCGGCGATCACCATCGAGGACGCGACGCAGTTGGCGCGGTTGCAGGAGCGCGGCGAGGCTCCCGTGGTTTCGTTGCGAATGAGTGCGCGAACGTTGTCGGATGTCTGGTCGGCAAATGTTGTGGCGGACCTGCGGGGCACGGAACGTCCTGAGGAAATCGTCCTTCTCGGGGCGCATTTGGACAGTTGGGATGTGGGGCAGGGTGCGCATGACGACGGGGGCGGATGCCTGGCCGTATGGGAGGCCGCGCGTTTGCTCAAGAAACTGGCGCTGCGCCCGCGGCGGACCGTCCGCGTCGTGCTGTTCACCAACGAGGAGAATGGATTGCGTGGAGGGCGCGGCTACGTGGAGCAGCACCGCGCCGAGGTTTCCCGGCATGTCTTGGCGGTTGAGTCGGATTCGGGAGTTACTGATCCGGTGGGCCTCGGATTGTCGGCGAAGACTCCGGAGGGATTGGCCCGCGCCAAAGGGGTTCTCGAACCGTTGCTGGACTTGGTTGGTGCCGGAAACATCAGTTCCGGTGGGGGTGGAGCCGACATCGGTCCTTTGGGATCCCTTGGTGTCCCCACGATGGGTTTGACCGTGGACATGGGGCTGTATTGGTCGATCCACCACACACCGGCGGATACCTTTGAAAAGGTGGACCGGCGCTCGATGGCGCGTTGCATATCCGCGTTGGCGATCGTGGCGCGTGTCGCGGGTCAGGTTGCGGAACCCTGGTGAACCTGCCTACTGTCGCCATTGTCGTCGATTGGCGCCGTTGCCTGAAAGATCATGAGTCCTACGAGGCGTTGGTGGCCGAGGCGATGGACGAAGCATTGCGGCGCGCGACCCTTGTGACGGCGGCGGCCGGCAGGGAACTGGGCTTGCTGCGCGGTTGGGAGATGTCCGATGCGAGCATTACCGAACGTCGACCCTATCCGCTGACGGACGTTCCGATGCGGTTGGACGGTTTCAGCGGCGGCATGGTGCCCGAAGATGCGCCGCCCTGGTCGGGATTGGCTCGAGAAGGCCGTGTCGTTGTTCGGGGCGTTTGGGAAATGACCGGACCGTCCGATCCTGCGTGATACAATCGCCGTCATGCTCGGACGACCCAGCGTCCTGTTGTCTAACGACGACGGTGTGCACGCTCCTGGATTGTTGGCGATGCGGCGGGCGTTGGACGCTGCCGGGTTTGCGGTAACGGTCTGCGCCCCCGACCGACCCCGTTCCGCGTCGGGTCATGCGATCACGTTGCACAAGCCCTTGCGGGTGAGCCGAACGTCCCTCGCGGACGGTTCCGAGGCCTTGGCTTGTTCTGGCATGCCTTCGGATTGTGTCCTGATGGCGGCTTCACAGTTTCCGCCCGATTCCGGCCGGTTCGACTTGGTTGTCAGCGGGATCAACCACGGGCCGAACCTCGGTTGGGATGTCACCTATTCGGGGACGGTGGCGGCGGCGATGGAAGCCGTGATTCTGGGAATTCCGGCGATTGCGGTGTCCATGGCCAGCTACGATCCTGCCCCTCACTGGGATACGGCAGCATCCTTTGTCGCGGGAGCGTTGGCGACCCGAACATTGGAAAACGGTCTGCCTTCGGCGACACTCCTCAATGTCAACGTTCCGAACCTTCCCGCCGAGGGATTGGCAGGAATCCGCATTGCCCGTCAAGGGGAACGTCATTACCGGGACCGTCACGAGGCGCGTGTCGACCCCAACGGCGCTCCCTACTATTGGCTGGGTGGAAAACCTGTGGAAGGCGACCCTACTCCGGGCACGGATATCGAGGCGGTCCGCAGTGGCTTCATCGCCGTCACACCGATCCATCTCGACCTGACCAATCCCGCATTCCTTGAACCCTTGGCGGGCTGGAACCTGATCTGACGTTGCCGTTCACGATCCCGCAGCGCTGACGCCCAAGCGACCGTGTCCCGATGGTGTTCGTTTAGAAACTTGGGGCGCCTCGGGCCTCGGACTCGCCGGGCAGTCTTCCCGCTTGTCGGGTCCGTTGTTTCCGTGTTGTTTGCCCAACGGACCAATGCGGGACAGGGGAAAACGAGAGGTTCCAATCGCAAATCAGTACGTGTGGGTCACGGGGTGTCGGCCGGGATTGTGACGGGATTATGGTCGGAGTCCGGGAATCCCACGGCGGCGCAACCCTCGGGAGATGTCCAGGCGTATTCGTGCACCAGTTCAGCCCAGTTGGGAAACCATGGATCGGCGAGCCAGCGGGTTGTGTCCTGATTCGTGCAACGTTCGAGAAACCCAATCAATTCCGGGAGGTCGTCCTGTCTTTCATTGGCGAACAAACCGCTCAGGAATCCAAGGAATGCGGGGGAATCGGCGCCGGGGAACGGTGGATAGGGCGGTGCTGCAAATCGTGCTAGGCGCAGTGCGGTGTCGGAAAGCGCTCCCAAGTGCATGGGGTCATGGTTCTGCCCCTTCGATCCGTGGCCCTTCCTGCTGCCAATCGATTTTTCTGTGACATACGTCACGGTGGAATATCCGGGTTTCCACCCATAATTTGTTCGTTAAGGAGATTTCCGATGGCTTCGCGCACCACTGCACCTTCCGGCGTGATCGATCACCTCATCCGTCTGCCTACCGACAATACGGAGGCTCGCCTTCGCAAGGGGCTGATGATTTCCGCGGGCATCAATGTTGTGGTTATTGCATTGGCGTTTTCGGCTTCGACGCTGCGCGACGCCCCGCGCAACGATGTGAAGTACACTCCGATCAACATCGTCGGTGACGATTTGAAGAACGTCCAGATTCCGGTCAAGAATCCGCCTCCCCAGCCGAAAAAGGTTGCGCGGCGCGAACCGGAGCGACGGCCGAAGCCGGTTCGCAAAGCTGTCCGCCGGACGCCGCCCAAGCCGGTTCAAGTGGCGAAGGCCAAGCCGGAACCGGTCCGTCCCAAGCCGGTAACCCGTCGCAAGCCGGAAGCAGTTGTCGAGCGTCCGGCTCCGGTTGCCCGCCGAACGCCGGCACCGTCCGCCCCGACACCGGTCAACAATTCCGCCGAGTCGGCCCGGGTCGCCACCAACACGGCGGTCTCGGCGTCGGTCAACACCAATCGTGCGTTGTCTCCGAATGCCAACGCGAATGCGAATGTTTCCGTGTCGGCTCCGACCTTCAATCGTGCCAATCCGAGTGCGGGTGGCAACACGTTGGCGACTGCGTCGCGGTCGGTCTCCTCCTCGGCTGCGGAAAGCTCGGTAGGGGGCACTGTGGCGTCGCGTCCGGCAGCGTCCGCTCCGGCAGCGGTCGGTGGCAATACCGCGGAGCCGTCGGTACGTGCCGCATCGGCGGGTGTTGCCGGTACACGCGGCGGGTATACGTCGTTCGGTGCATCGGCGAGCGGAGTCGGCACCAACGTGGCGGCAATTTCCGCGCCCACGTTTGTGGGCCGCATGCGTCCGGCGATGGGGTCGACCGCCTTGATCGCCAACCAATCGGCCGTGATGACAGCGGCGATGTCGGACGACGGGAAGGCAAACTCGGGTCTGGCGACGATTCAAGGCGCGCGTGGCACCGTGGCATCGTCGATCGCCGTCGGCCGTGCATCGGCCCAGCTTGCGGGCAGCGGCGCGGCGAGCGTCGGCTCGGGTGGACGTGCTGTCGGTACCACCGACGACTCCCGCGCGATCGGGGTTGCGCAGGCTTCCGGTATCGGCAGCGCCAAGGGACCGTCTCTTGGCAACTCGTCCGTGGTTGCGATCGGCCGGGGAACCGTCGGTGCGGCCGCAGACGGTGACGGAAACGGCGTCGGGGTCGCGTCGGCGGGAAATCGTCTGGGTGACGCGGTCGCGGGTTCGACGCGTTCGGCCGGTGGAGGTTCCGGTCCTACTGGTCAGGTCGGTACGGCCCGTGCCGGAGGCGGAGGAGGTTCCAGTGTTGCTGCCGGAGCCGGATCCACCGGTCCGTTGACTGTCGAGTCGAAAGGGGCCGCCGCCAGCGAGGAGATTCGCCGTCCCCAAGCGCCGGATACGTCCAAGCTCGGGGAACGCAACAACGCCGGGGGAAGCGCCGCCAACCGCAACGACGATCCCAAGCCGACGTTCCAACCCGACGTTGATTTGTCCCCGGAACTACGCAAGCGTCGTTTCAATGGACGTGTTCTCGTGGAAGTGGTCGTGGAAGCCGACGGCAGCCATGTCGAACGCATCCTGCTGAGTTCTGGAGACAGCGATGTCGATAACGCCGTGCGTGCCGCGTTCCGACGCTGGAAGTGGGAGCCGGGTTACCGGGATGGTCAGAAGGTGCGGGCGACCACCAAGTACGAATACCGTATCAAGGTGAAGGAATAGTCGGGAATATCGGGCGGAGGGGTGCCTTGCGGCGTCCATCCGCCCGATGGTATTCTCAGCGTAGTTTGCGGGAGTAGTTCAGTGGTAGAGCGTCAGCTTCCCAAGCTGAATGTCGCGGGTTCGAATCCCGTCTCCCGCT
>CAZYBA010000108.1:0-9335 GCA_964646105.1 uncultured Armatimonadia bacterium | reverse complement strand
CGCGAATCTCACCGACCATGATGCGGTGTTCACCACGGATGTGGGACAGCACCAAATGTGGGCGGCCCAGCACCTCGGCATGCGCTCCCCCCGCAAGTTCATCACATCCGGCGGCCTCGGCACCATGGGCTTCGGCCTCCCCGCAGCCATCGGCGCATCGTTCGCACTCGGACCCGACCAGGATGTCTGGTGCATCACCGGCGATGGTTCGATCCAGATGTGCATCCAGGAGTTGATTGTCGCCAGTATCTATCAACTGCCGGTGAAGATTGTCATCCTGAACAATCAGTTCCTCGGCATGGTGCGCCAGTGGCAGGAGATGTTCTGGCAAAAGCATTACTCGGCGGTCGATCTCGAGCGTGCTCCCGATTTTGTCAAATTGGCCGAGGCCTACCAAGTCCCCGCGTTCCAGTGCACGTCCCCGACCGAAGTCGACGCCACCCTGCGCAAGGCCATCGGCACCAAGGGACCGGTGCTGCTCGATTTCCGCGTCGCCAAGGAAACCTGTGTATTCCCGATGATTCCCTCGGGCCAGACCATCCATGACATGGTCGTGCGCAAGCCGGAAAATCCGGCGGATGCCCCGGCGAGCACCTGCAACTACACACCGCGCGACACCCGGGAACCGGATCCGGACGAAGTGGTGGACGTCGCCCGGTGAAGGCAACGCGCGGCCTGCGCCGTGTCGCTCCGGGGTTGGACTGCCTGTCCCTCCCCGGCGCGGTGAATGTGGTCTTCCTGTCGCAACCCGACGGCCGTTGGTGGCTGGTCGACACCGGATTGCCTTGGCATTTCAACGCCATTGTCCGGACATCGGTCCGTCTCTTCGGACCGGATTCCCGACCCGAGGCCATTGTTCTGACGCATGCCCGACCCGATCATGCCGGGTGTGCGTCCGCGCTGGCGACATTCTGGGATGTCCCGGTCCGCCTCGATACGGCGGCCTGGGGCCTTGCGGACGGCAGTGTGGCGTGGCCGCGCGACGACGCAGATGCGGGCGACCTGGCCGGATGGCTGGCACGGGTCTGGCGTCCCGGACCGGTCGATCTGGCCGGCCTGTTGGCACCCTTGGACGAGCTACCGGACGGTTGGACGGCAGTCCCGCTCGAGGGACCGTCACCCGGCCACACCGGCTTCTGGCGAGAATCCGACCGTGTGCTGATCGCCGGCGATGCGTTGGCGACGGTGAACATCGAGAGCATCGGTGGGTTGTTGCGCCCTCCGGCGCCAGCCCTGCCGCCCGCACCGTGGATTCTCGACTGGGAGTCGCTGCGCCACACATGGCGAACGATCGCGCAGATGGCCCCCGCGGCGCTGATCTGCGGGCATGGCAAACCGCTGACGGGTGCGGATGTTCCCGAGTTGCTCGCGCATTTCGCCGAGTACAAGGTGATGGTGCGCCACGGGCGCCATATCAACGAGCCGGTGCGTCTGCGGCCCGACGGGACTTTCAACGTTGTTGACGACATCCCGGATCCGGCACTGGCGGTCGCCAAGGCGGCCGGTGTGGTGCTGGCGGCCGGCGTCGTGATCTGGTGGATGGACCGGCGCAAGCGCAGGGCATGAGGAAATTGTCCGGGACTTTACCGTGCCGGTTTTGAAGGATATTGATAGAAAATGGCAAGCAACAGCGGCTCAAGTGCAACGTACGAAACACACACCATCACGGTGTTGGTCGAGAACCGACCGGGTGTTCTGGCCCGGGTGTCGGGTCTGTTCGCCCGCCGTGGTTACAACATCGAATCGCTCACGGTCTCCATCACCGACAACCCGGATGTTTCCCGGATGACATTGGTGGTGGGAGGCGACAACGATGTGCTCGAGCAGATCACCAAGCAGTTGCACAAGTTGGTGGACGTTCTCAAGGTTTTCGACTATGTGGACACCCCGATGCTGGAGCGTGAGCTGGCGCTGGTGAAGGTGGCGGCCGAGCCCGAGAAGCGCACCGAGCTGATGCAGTTGATCGAGATTTTCCGGGGCAAGGTCATCGATGTCTCCGACAAGACATTTGTCGTGGAGCTGACCGGCGACGGCGGAAAGATCGACGCATTCGAGCAACAGATGGAAACATTCGGAATCCGCGAGCTGGTGCGCACCGGTCGGATCGCCTTGATGCGGGGCCCGCGGACCGTCTGACACTGCCGTGAAGGAGCTGATCACGCGCCCGCAGGCCGATCTCCTGTTCACCGTCGCCCCGTTGGTGGCGGCGGTGGCGGCGTTGGCTTGGTGGCGCCTGCGCAAGTCGCCGACCGGCTTGGCGTTTGCGGTGGGCGCATTGCTCCTCGGTGTCCTGTGGCGGGTGTTCAACGCCATTTCCGAGCGAATCGGTATCGAGACTGTCGCCAACCTGCTGGTGAATGCCGCGGTTTTCGTGATGGCGGGCGTCGGGTACGGCCTCTGGATGCGCCGGTTTGTGCCTGCCTCGAACGAACCGATCGAAACGCCGTGGATCGGGTTTTTGTCGCCGGAACGCAACCCGCTGGGCATCGATGCACCAGTTGCGCCGCTGGGCAATGCGCCGGCGGATGCGGTCGGTGCGGTGGACGTCCACAGCGCCGCGGCCGATTCGGACCACCACGAAACCCGGGAGTCCGGACCCGAATCGGGTTCCCCGGATGGGCAACGGACGGAAGTCGGTGACGCATCGGCGCCCAGCGATGTTGCCGCGGTCGACGGGGATTTGGCATCGTGAATGCCGCATTCGACACGGCAGCACACGAACTGGAGATCCATCTCCGGGACGTTCGTCACCTGGTGTCGGACTTCGCGATCCTGCCGGAGGGACTGGAAACGGAACTGGGGGATTTGGCAACGGCGCTGACGGTATTGGACGCGCGTGTCGCGCGGTTGCGCGGGCTTTTGCTGGGCCAAGGGGACCCGGTGCCGGCCATGTTGCCGGAGGATGTCGGACCGACCGGGAACGGCAATTCATCGTCCCGATCGGCGACGGGGGGAATCGACGCTCCCGCGGGATTGTCCCCGGCGCAGCGTCTGGCGCATTTGCGCGAACTGGAGTTGACGGCGGCCGAGCTCGGTTTGCCGTTCGACGGTGCGGAGGAAATTGCGGTGTTGTCGGCGGCTTGTTCCGCGCAGGCGGCATCGGAAGGTGAAACGGACCCCGGAACGGGGCCGGCAGGGAGAGGGTAACGCGATGGCAGTGAAGGTTTACTACGACGCCGATGCGTCGTTCGATGCGTTCCAGGGCAAGACCCTGGCGGTGATCGGGTACGGCTCGCAGGGGCATGCCCACGCGCAGAACCTGCGCGACTCGGGTCAGAATGTCCTGATCGGGTTGCGCCCCGGCAAGAGCTGGGACAAGGCGAAGGCAGACGGTTTCGAGGTGGTTCCGGTGGCCGAGGCGGCGCAGCGGGCCGATGTGATCATGATCCTGGTCAACGACGAATTCCAGGCGTCGCTGTACGAGAACGAGATCAAGCAGGGCCTCACGGCCGGCAAGGCACTGGCGTTCGGACACGGGTTCAACATCCACTTCGGGCAGATTGTCCCTCCGAAGGACGTCGACGTCTTCATGTGCGCCCCGAAGGGTCCGGGCCATTTGGTGCGCCGTGTCTACTCGGAAGGCAAGGGCGTTCCCTGCCTGGTGGCGGTGCATCAGAACGCGACCGGAGCGGCGCTGAAGGTGGCGCTGGCCTGGGCCAAGGGAGTCGGCGGAACCCGTGCGGGTGTTCTCGAGACATCGTTCCAGGAAGAGACCGAGACCGACCTCTTCGGCGAGCAGGCCGTTCTCTGCGGCGGCGCGACCGCGTTGGTCAAGGCCGGCTTCGAGACCTTGGTCGAGGCGGGTTACCAACCGGAAATCGCCTACTTCGAGTGCCTGCACGAACTCAAGTTGATTGTGGACCTCATGTACGAGGCGGGTATCGCGGGAATGCGCTACTCGATCTCCGACACGGCCCAGTTCGGCGACATGACCCGTGGACCGCGGGTGGTGGGTCCCGAGACCAAGGCGGAGATGAAGCGGATTCTCGACGAAATTCAGAGCGGCAACTTCGCCAAGGAATGGATTCTGGAGAACCGTGCGGGTCGTCCCAGCTTCAATGCGCTGGCGCGGCGGGATGAGAACCACTTGATCGAGCAGGTGGGTGCGAATCTGCGCGCGATGATGAGCTGGGTGAGCCAGCGTCAGAACGCGGTCCAGCCGGACACGCAGGCGCAGACCCAGAAGGTTCAGATCGAGCTGTGAGTGAAAGCGACCCGCGCCCGGAATCGGGAAATCCGGAAGGCGCCAAGCCGACCGGGCGCGGGTTGCCCAACCCGGGCCTCAATCCGGATCAGTCGTGTTTCGGGTGCCTGATTTGGATCGGCATCCTGATTGTGACGTTTGCGTTCTGGGGATGGATCTACTTCGCCAACAACCCTGAGTTCCGCGGGCCCTGAACCGTGGAGAGTCCCCGACCGGTGCTGAGGGACCGCGGCACCCTAGCGTCGGCGACTCTTCCCTGCGACAGTTCCGGGGCCCAGCCAACCTCGCTCTCGGCGCCGGGAACGGCGCGCGGGAGTGGTCGAGCCTCCTGGGCCGGCCGTCTCCAACCGCCGAGGGTTGCCCGACGCGCCGCGAACCTGCGGTGTCTGCCCGCGCCAACGCCGTTTGACGTGTATCAGGCCGGTGTTTTCTCGACCAACACCAAGGCGTCGTCGTCGATGTCGACATACCAGCCGTCGTAGGCCCCGCCGTGTTCCCCGGCGACGATGTCGAGAGCCTGCCGGAGTTCGGTCATCGTCACAACGTCGGTGGGCGACACCTTGGTGCCGGTCAGGTTCCACTCGGGCTTGACAATCCAGCGCAACAGGACCGGAGCCGGGACTTCGTCGATGGCGGTCGTGAATCCAACCGACTCCAAGGACCGCGATGCCGCCTCCGCCGCCGGACGATTGGAAAACACCAGGCACACATTCAGGTCACGGGGCTGGGCCGGATCCACTCCCAGTTCTTCCAGATAGCGGATCAGATCGCTGTCTTCGCAATGCGCCACCATGGGGAAACCTCCTCGCCCGTTGGACGGGCGCGGCCAGTGTACGCAGAACCTGTTTCGAAATTGTTACGGGCGCCCAGGGGGATGCTTTTGGACCCAACGCCCTCCGCGCGGGATGGTGTTGATCCCGACGCAATGCCGGCGGATCCGGTTTTCCCGACTACTCGGCATCTCCCCCGGGTTCTCCCTGCGTGAGGTTGTCGTCGCCGACTCCCACTTCCCAACCGTCGTAGACCCCCCCGTGGGTGGTGGCGATGCGCTCGAGATCGCGCCTGTGGGCGGCCATGGCGAACGTGTCGGTGGGGGACTCCGTGGTACCCGAGAGCGACCACTCCCGCTTGGTGAAGAGTCGGGTCAGGAAGGGACGCGGGAGTTCCTCGATCGCGGTGTCGAATCCGAGGGTACGCAACTGCACTTCCGCCGCGCGCGCGTCCGCCTCGCTGCGGAAAACCAATCCCACATTGAGCTCCCGCGGCTGGGTCAAATCAAGCCCCAGACGCTCCAGGTAATCGATCAACTTGTGGTCGTCGTGCGGCGTACTCATCCAACTCCTCCTGCACCGAAAATCTGCGCTGACGCATCGTAACCGGTGGGCATTTCCGGAGCATTTCCAAAACACCGATTTTGCAATTTCCGTCTAAAAAAACGAGGTTCACCGTCCAATTCCACCGACAGCCGCGTGCTACCATACTCCCATGGATTGGATGCAGATTGTGGCCGAGCGCAAAATCCAGGACGCCATGGACGAAGGCCAGTTCGCAAACCTGCCCGGCAAAGGCAAGCCGATCCGCTTCGAGGACGATCTCTCGATCCCCGCACACCAACGTCTCGCCGCGAAAATCCTACGCAACGCCCGTGCGTTGCCCGAGTGGATCCAGACCGAAAAGGACATCGAACGCGAACAACCTCGCGCGGCCGCCCTGCGTGACCAAGGCATCCCCCGTCTGCAGCGCAGCATCGGACAACCCGGACACGTCCGCCAACGTGCCCTCTTCCGCAACGAACTCAAGGACGCCATGGATCTGGTCAACACCCTGATCCTGCGCTACAACGCAATCGCTCCCGAAGGCTACCGCAAGGTCTACGTCCCGTTCGCCGTCCGCCGCGAACTCCAGACATTCGATGCCCTCTTCGCCGCCGCCGATACCCGCCCGCACCGCGCGGAACCCTCCTGAAACCGCTCGCGCAGATTCTTTTCCCCCGGCACACCCGGCCCGCGCCGACGATTCAATCTCTCACCCGACCAACATTCCCCATTCTGGAACCAGCCTCACCATGATCGACCTGTCCTCCGATACCGCCACCCGCCCCACCCCCGCCATGCGCGCAGCCATCGCCGCGGCGCCGGTCGGGGACGACCAACGCGGCGAAGACCCGACAGTCAACGCACTCCAGGACTGGGCGTGCGAGTGGATGGACAAGGACGCCGCCCTCTTCCTTCCCTGCGCGTCCATGTCGAACCAAATCGCCCTGCGCATCCACACCCGCCCGGGCGACGAGGTGGTGTGCGCGGACGCCAGCCATATCCAGCGCTACGAATCCGGCGCACCCGCTGTCCTCTCCAGCCTACTGCTCAAACCGTTGCCCGCCCCGCGCGGGGTCCTGACCCCCGAGCAAATCCACGCGGCGGTCAATCCACCCATGCCCCATTGCCCGCCCACCACACTCGTGAGTTTGGAAAACACCCACAATGTGGCCGGGGGGACGGTCTGGAGCCTCGACGAAGTGGACGCGGTGGCAGTCGCCGCCCGTTCCCACGGCATGGCGCTGCATCTGGACGGCGCCCGGTTTGTCAACGCTCTCACGGCGCTCGGCACCGACGCCGCAACCCTCGCCAAGCCGTTCGACACCGTCACGTTGTGCCTGTCCAAGGGCATCGGCGCACCTGCCGGCGCACTTTTGCTAGGCACCCGCGACTTGATCAACGCGGCCCGTCGCTGGAAACACTGCTTCGGCGGCGCCATGCGCCAAGCGGGAATCCTCGCCGCCGGCGGCCTGCACGGACTGCAACACCACCTGCCCGACATCGCGATCGACCACACCAACGCACAGCGTCTCGCGCAAGGCCTCTCGGAAATCCCCGGAGTCCGCCTCGACCCGTGGCCCGAAACCAATATTGTCTACTTCAATGTCGCCGGGACCGGGCTCACCGGCACCGACGCGATGGCGCGGCTCGAAGCGAATGGGGTGCGCGCAAGCGGCATGGGCGCCACCCGCCTTCGCTTTGTCACTCACCGCGACATCACCCCCGACCAAATCGAACAGGCCATCGTCGGGTGTGTTCGCGCGCTGCGGGCGTAAGTTCGGGAAGTCACGCGCCGTTCACCGACAACGGAATGGGTCCATTCAGCGCGAGGGAGGTCGAAACCGCATCCGGAGCGCCGTCTCCAGAACACGGTCGCGGCCGGCGGCGACATCGGAACGGCGAACCGGAACCAAGACCCGCGGCGTGATCCCCACCCGATGTACGGAGCCGCCGCATTGGTCGGTCACCCGCTGCCCGGAGAACGACAACACGGAGTTGTCTCCCAGATCAATCTCCGTAACATCCCCCACCGCCCCCGCGGTGGTGCTCCCCACCAGCCATCCGCCGACGGAACGCACCATCAACGCCGCGAGCTCCGATTGGCTCTGGGACCGTTCGTCAACGAGCGCCACCAGCTCCCCGCCGAATGACCACGGTCCGGGAGTCAGTTCCAAGGGAATTGAACGAGTCCACTCGCCCGCCCCGAACGCGCTGCTGCGGAAGACCGGACACACAAATTTCGCGGCGATCCGTTTTCCCGCACCGAGGCACAACGGCACCAAAGTCCACGCGGTCTCGCGCGCCTCGCCGCGCAGATCCAGGATCCAGCGTTTCGCAGCCCGATGCTCGAACGCCGCGCTGCGGATGGTCTCCGGAGTCAAACGGTCTGCGTCGAAGTACGCACACCCGCCGATCCGACGTACCGCTGGGCCCCCACGCTCCGGTATCCGCCCGCCCGGAAAGAACCGGATGTCCCGGGGCAGGCGAACCGTCCGACGACGGCGGTCGAGTCCTTCGAGCACCACGGTCACATCGACCTCCGGTGGTCCCGCCAGCAGCCGGTTGGCAACATACAAGCCCCGCGCGTGGTCGGTGCCGGCAGCCAGCCAACCCGCGAGCCGCGCACGCCGGCGTCCGGCCGGTTCACCGTCCACCGCCACGACCCGATCGCCCGGTTTCACGCCCAGTTCGCCCGCAATCGGATGCAGCAGCGCACTCACGATTGGCTCCGAATCCACCATCCGCAACCGTACCGGCGGCTGCATGATCCCGACCGGGTCCCGCAACTCCTCGGTGCGCACCCGCGCATGGCCGTCCTGAAGGAATCCCAGTCCCCCGCGAAGCGTAGCAATCCGCTTGGCCGGATCGACATCCAGCAATCCGCGTAGGGTTTGTTCCGATTGGGCGGCAGTCGGACGCGGCAGGTAAGGATGGAGACGTTGGACCAAGAGGAACGCGCGGATGGCCCGAACTCGCGGGTCCAGGCTCTGGCACGGCGGAACCGAGGCGGGACGGACGTCAAAATGTCCTTGGGGTTGCATCCGGGGATTCGAGCGCAACCAATCCAGCGCGATCGCAATCGGATCCTCGGCCGGACCCGCGCATCGCTGCGCCGGTCCGAATGTCGGAAACTCGCCGACACGCACCCGCACCCCACCGATCCGGGAAACGCGTTCCCCGGCGAAGTGGACGTTGCCGTCGCCGGTCGACACCAGCAGGGCGCGTCCCGCCGCAAGCAGGGCCGCCACGCCCGAAGGCAACCCAATTCGACCGTCGGCAACCACCGCAACACGCGGAAGCGACAGGGGAGGTCGGCTCTCCACCGTGTTCCAGCCCGATTCGAACCCTCCGGTATCGGGGCGGCCTTCCGAGCGCCAGCCGGTGTGGATGCGATGACGTTCCGACGGGCGCAATTCCAAAATCGAAAACGGCACCCGCGGCCAATCGGGAGGCGGGCTATCGACTCGGGCCGGTTGACGAAGATCCAGCACCGCCCGGGACGCGGTACGTACGGCGGCGAGGGCCTGTTCCCAGGAATCCCGGTTTCGCGGTTTGACCAGTTCGGCCACCGGACCGGTCTTGAGCACCTCGATGCCGTCGTTGGTGGCCGAGAGCAGCATCTGCGACACCATACCCGGGCTGTCGTCCAGCCCGGTGCCGGCACCTTGCTCGAATCCATCGAGCGTCCGCTGCAGCGTTTGCCGAGCGATGTCGGCCTTCCCCACGGCAGCGGCCTGCATCGCCTCGACCAGAAGGTTTTCCCACTCTGCCGCACGGACCGGATCGGTCAGCAACGGGTGGTACAGCAATGCCTC
>CAZYBA010000107.1:2459-9363 GCA_964646105.1 uncultured Armatimonadia bacterium | reverse complement strand
GCAACGACATTGCCACTGGTCTCGACCAAAGTGAGAAGGGCGCCCTTTTGCGCAAACGCCGGAACCGAAGCGAGGCCAAGTGCCAAGAATGCCGCCGGCAATGTCAAAAACATTCGCGTTTTCATCTGTTTCTACTTTCCTATTTTCTCTTGATTCCTCAATCCGTTGATTCCAAGCCGAATGGAAACGGCGAAATTCCGGCAAATCGCTGATGAATCCGGCACCATCTCCCCCCCCCCCCCCCGCATTTCATAAATGTCAAAATTGCCGGGAATTCTCCCTTGGCGATGAAACCGGCAATATTGACAGCCGATGCAATTGGCAGGAATTGCGGCATCGAAAACAAAGGCTGGAGGCGGGAATCGCCCGTATGCGGCAGATGCCGCTTCAAGAAGCACACGACGGCACCGGCGCGACCCCTTTTCTTCCTCCCCCGAAAACCCTGCACGCCCTTTTCACTCCGCCCGGCAGGAACCACGCCCCCAGCCCGCCAACCCTGCGTTCAGGAGAATAGTCCCCATGAAAGCCCTCGTCTGGGAAGCACCCCGCACCCTCCATGTCCGCGAAGTCCCCGAACCCACCCCCGCCCCCGGCGAAGTCGTCATCACCGTCGACTGCGCCGGCATCTGCGGATCCGAACTCGGCGGCTACCTCGGACACAACGCCCTCCGGGTCCCCCCGCTGGTCATGGGACACGAATTCGCCGGCACGATCACGGCGGTCGCGGACGATGTCCCCGGCGCATTCCCAACCCTTGCCATCGGCGCACGGGTCACCGCCAACCCCATGACCTGGTGCAACCAGTGCACCTTCTGCGCGCGCGGACAACAACAACTCTGCCGCAATCGCAAGCTGGTCGGAGCACACCGCCCCGGCGCCTACGCCCACCAGGTGGCGGTGCCCGCCCATGTGGTAGTGCCCCTCCCGGACAACCTCCCGTTCCGACTCGCCGCGCTCGCCGAACCCACCGCCGTCGCCCTGCGCATCGCCACCCATGCCGGCAATGTGGACGGAGCCACGGTCCTTATCGCCGGCGCCGGACCCATCGGACTCCTCGCCATCCAGACCCTGCGCCTCGCCGGCGCAACCACCCTGTTTGTCACCGACCTCGACCCGGCACGGCGCGCCATGGCCGCCGACCTCGGCGCCATTGTCCTCGACCCCCGCGATACCAATGTCCCGGCCACGGTCCGCGACGCCACCGACGGCCTAGGGGCAGCGGTGGCAGTCGACGCCGTGGGTGCCACCCCCACCCGCGCCGACTGTGTCGCATCGGTGATCAGCGGCGGCACCCTGGTCCTCAGTGGACTCCACGAGGAAACCGGCCCCATGCCCGCCGCCGAAATCATCCGCCGCGAGATTACGGTGAAGGGAAGCTTCTGCTACGCCCCGTCGGATGTCGTCGACTCCCTGCCCCTGCTCGCCGACGGCCGGATCCGGCTCGATCCATGGATTGTGGACGCCCCCCTCGAGGACGGCGGAAAGTGGTTCGACCGCCTGATCGACGCACCGGGCGATGTCGCCAAGGTGCTCCTGCGGCCCTGAACCCCGCCATGCCCCAGCCTGTCCGCATCGGAATCGTCGGCACCGGTTGGTGGGCCACCACCGCCCATTTCCCGGCGGTGCTCGCCAACCCGAACGCCACCTTGGTCGGCATCGCCGACACCGACCCGGCACGCCTCGCCGCCGCCGCGAACGCCTTCGGCAACCCGCCCGCCTACCCTGACCATCAGTCCCTGCTCGCCAGCGCCCAACCCGACGCTGTCCTGGTGGCCACCACCCACGCCACCCACTACCGCATCGCCGCCGACTGCCTAAACTCGGGGTGCCATGTGCTGGTGGAAAAGCCGCTGGTGCTCACCGCCGCCGACGCACGCCATCTTGTGCAACTCGCCGAAGCCAACAAGCTCTGCCTCACGGTCGCCTACAACTACAACCACAACCGCCCCACCGAAATCGCACGGCAGTGGCTCGCCGAACCCGCCCTCGGACCCATTCTGGCGGTCGAAGCCTCGTTCAACAGCCACCACCGCGCCCTGCTCGCCGGGGACGACCACACGGACGGCTGGCGCTTCAAAGTGCACGGGCCCGGCAAGGTCTACAGCGATCCCACCCAGTCCGGCGGCGGCCACGGCCATCTCCAGATGACCCATATCGCCGGTACCGTCTTCCACGTCTCCGACCTGCGCGCGGCCAAGGTGAACGCCCGCATGGCACACCACGGACTCGCGGTCGATCTGGTCGACACCCTGCTCGTCGAGTTCGAAGGCGGCGCACTCGGGACATTCATCGGGTCGTCGAACGCCAACCAGCGCCGCTGCGAGGTCTATTTCACCTGCGAAAACGGCACACTCGACCTCGACTTGGTGGCCGGCACCGTGCGCCGGCGCATCCACGACGGCGAAGTCGACATCTACGGCCCCGACCCCGACATCTACCCGATGGCCGGACCAGTCGACAATCTGGTGGATGTCTGCCGGGGAGCCGCCGAACCCTTGGTTTCCGCCCGCACCGGCTGGCGCGCGGTCGAGTTGCTCGACGCCGCCTACCGCTCCGCCGCACACGACGCCGCGACGGTTTCTGTTTCCCAGCTCTACGAACACTGCCCGGAGGATTCTGTTCGATGAAGATCACCAACATCCAAGCTGTCCGTGTCAACTTCCCCAAGCCCGCCACCCCGCCGGTGGGACGCTCCCGCTCCTGGACCGCCGAGGCCGAAGTGGCCAACCCGATGTCGCGCTACCCCGAAGTCAAGCGCCACCGCTCGCTCTGGCTGCCCAAGACCTGGGGCGAGGTGTGGTGCAAGGTCACCCTCGAGGACGGCACCTGGGGCATCGGAAAGTCCGACCACGGACGCGTCGTGGCGGCGGTCATCGACGACCACCTGGCCCCCAACCTGACCGGGGAGAGTGTCTTCGCCACCGAACGCATCGCCGACAAGCTGTTCCGCCTCACCAAGCCGTACGGAACCGTCGGGCTCGCCAGCTACGCGGTGAGCGCGGTGGATCTGGCGGTCTGGGACGCGTTGGGCAAGCTGTTGCAAAAGCCGGTCTACGACCTGCTCGGCGGGCCGGTCCGCGACAAAATGATGTGCTACGCCACCGGCAACGACGTCGATTGGTACAAGGAACTCGGCTTCAAGGCGGTCAAGCTGGCCTGCCCGTACGGCCCGGCGGACGGGATCGACGGCATCCGGCGCAACGAGGAATTTGTCGCCGCGGCTCGGGCCATCCTCGGCGACGACGCCGAGCTGATGCTCGACTGCTGGATGGCGTTCGATGTCGAATACACGGTCCGACTCGCCGAGGCCCTGCGCCCGTACCGCCTGAAATGGATGGAGGAGTGCCTGGTCTCCGAGGACTTCGACGCCCACGCGCTTTTGCGGGAACGTCTCCCCTGGCAGACCCTCGCCACCGGCGAACACTGGTACACGTCCGTGCCGTTCCAGTGGGCCGCACGCCACCACGCCGTGGATATTGTCCAGCCCGACCTGCACTGGGTGGGGGGTGTCGGTGCCTGCCGCAAGGTGGTGGCCATCGCCGAGGCGGCCAATATCACCACCATCCTGCACGCCGGCGGCAACAACTCGTTCGGCCAGCATTTCAGCTTCGCCATGCCGTCGATTCCCTGGTGCGAGTTCTTCGTCGCCAGCGAGCCGGGGGTTCCGCTCGAGCAGGGCTGGCGCTATCCGGGGCAGTCGCTGCCCAAGGACGGCTGGATCACACCGCCGGACGGACCCGGATTCGGGGTGGACATTCCGGAAAACTGGATCGAACCGTTCTTCGGTTGACAACAAAAACGAGGCGGGGCCGTGATTGGCCCCGCCTTTCGTTTTTCAGATGCCCGGTTTGAATTCGATTGGGCACGGCCTTGCCGGGGTCGCGGCGACGTTGAAAACGAACGATCTCGGCCGCGTTTCCGCGCTTACAACGCCTTGATGGCCGCGCGCAGCTTCGGCCCGATTCCAGGGAAACCGTCCAAAAGCCCGCCCACCTCGGCTTCCTTGAGCTGCGCCGCGCTGGCAATTCCGCGTTCCGTATAGAGCGCCCGCGCGATCTTGGCTCCCAGCCCCGGCACCGCGGTGAGCTCCAGGACACTGCGCGGCGGCGGCACATAGCCCTCCGACGGCTCCCGCATCTTGGCGCAATCGCCGGTCTCGATCAGCTCGCCCACAATCCGTTCGACCGTCGCGCCGATGCCGGGAATGCTGCGCAGACGCCCTTCGGACGCCACCACGCCGATGGGTTCGGGAAACCGGGAAATCGCGTAGCCGAGCTTGGGGTAGCGCGCGGCATGGTCGGGCGGGTATCCGCCGATCACCAGCAGGTCGTGCAAATCCTTGAGCAGTTCCCCAAGGCGGTCGTTGGCATGCCAGCGCGGCCTGCCCTTGGCGTCGGTGTAATCGGGTGTCAACGGGGTTTCCATGGTTGCCTGACTTCTCGGTCCAACCGGTGGACGTTGGCGCTGGCGGACGGGTTCACGGTTCCGAGCCGGTTTCGGGTTCGGTAGCGGGCGTGCCGCAGCACCGGCCTTCTGTGCGGTCCATCGCCGCTTCGGGCTTTTTGCGCGGCTTGTGCTTTCCGGTATCCGCTCCGCCGAGGGCGGCCAGGCAGCGCCGGCAGAGCAGCCGGCCCTCGAAGGTTCCCCAGGCCTGCCAGCGTTTGCAGACATCGCAGCGGCGCAGGGCGTTGTTGCTGAACGGCGACGATTCGGGGTGGATCCGGGACGGAAAGCGCCGCCCCGGACCCGGGTTTGCCATCTCAGTCGACAACCGACGCGCAGCACATTTCCATGACGCGGCGCAGGCCGTCGTCCCCGCCGAGCGTGCCGTCGTGGAACGGAGTCCGCGGGATCGGTTTCCAGTTGTCGCGGTCGGTCTTCTGCTCGGGCTGCGGGATCAGGGTCATGGTGGGGTCGTACTGGAAATTGGCCCCGCCCATCTTGTAGAGCACCAGGTTCAGCGACGGCACGACATACAGGCAGAACCCGTACGCTCCCGACTTCCAGAACGCGTCCCGCGGCGCACCCGCCACATGACCGTCGGCGTTGTGCTCCCACTGCAGGCTGAACGGCGTATGCCGGTTGTACTGCGGGAGCTGGCTTTGGCAGAGCTTGATGTACTCCGGCGGAACAATCTGCTTGTCTTTCCAACGTCCGCCCTGCGCGAGGCAGTACGCGAACCGGACCGCGTCGGTGGCGTGCAGCGCAATGCTCCCCGCGCCGTTCGCCACCTTCTGGATGATGTCGCCGCGGCGCAGGCAGTAGTCCCAGGCTCCCCAGCCCTGCGGCACCGCGAGGCGGGTGTGGATGTAATCCTTGAGGTCCATCCCGACAATGCGTCGCAGGACCATGGACGCGATGTGCGGGGACGGGGACGCATACGCGTACCCTTCGCCCGGGCCGCACCAGAGCGGGGCCCGCAGCGACGAGCCGTCGAGATCGCGGATGTCCTGCCCCGGCACCAGTTTGCCGGGAATCACCTTGCCGTCCTGCATCGACGGGCTGCCGCCCTCGCCTTGGTAGCCGGCGGTCATGCAGAGCAGGTGACCGAGGGTGGCATCCTTGAGGCGCGGGTCGGAGATCGGGTTGGCTTCGGGCAGGAACGTGTCGTTGTAGACCTTGGTGTCGAGGCCCTGCGGGATTTTGTCGCGGAATTCCTTGAGCATGATCCCGATGGCGATGCTGGTGAACGCCTTGCCGGTGGACGCCATGTCGGGGTTGCACATGCGGCTGGCGCGGCCGGCGTAGCGCTCGAGCACCAGATAGCCGTTGCGGATCACCACCAGGCCGGCGTTCGCGGTCGTGCGTTGGCACTGCTCCCACGCTTGCTCGAGGCGGGTGAGATCCACTCCGGCCTTACGTCGCAGTTCGCGTTTGTCGGCAAGGGTGCGCCATCCGCCCTCGCTGTCGGGCGGGGGGAAATAGTCGGCCGCGACCGATGCGGGGGACGTCGGGAAACTCGCCTCGGACGACGCGGGAGTGAGGGCGGCGGCGCCGGCGGCGGCCAGCAGGGAGCGGCGGGAAACCGCGGTGTTTCGTTCAGCCATGCCGGATTGTACGGGAAACGCGGAAACGCGGGAACGTTGGAAGCGGGCCTACACGGGTGTCCGTTTGATCACGAACACGGACTGCGCGGGAATCGTGGACAGACTGTCGATCTCGCTCCGTGGAGCCGGTGGGCATGGGGAGCGTGGCTGTGAAACGGGCGAACGTCGGCAGGGCGGGTTCGAAAGCCTATCGCTACCGTGAAGGCCGTCGGAAAACGGGGGAACGTAACCGTTGAGTTCAAACGCCATGCCCCCCACGCAATCCACTCGAGGAACGGGGGAACGTCAACGTCGGGGAGTTCGCCAACCCGCCCCATCCGGAAAACCCGTCGACAAACGGGACAACGTTACCGTCAACGAGTGCGAGAGCCCCCCACAAGCGGCGAGTCCTCCGGCAAACGGGGGAATGTCACGCTTGCCAGCGGCCCCGGGTGAAGTCGGGGAACTCGACCGGGATGTTGCCCCCCGCCACCGACTTCTCCGACAGCTCGTACGGCGCACTCCACGCCGCCGCGTCGTAGACATCGATCCGCGGCACCGCGCCGCGCACCATGGTCTCCACCAGATCGTGCAGCATCAGGTAGTCCATGCCGCCGTGCCCGCCCATGGCCACCGCCTTCGCCCCGACGTCGCTCCAGAGACGGTCCTCGTAGCGCTTGTAGTTCTCGAGCGGCTCCCAGTCATGGTTCGGCGTGGAACCGTCGACGTAAATCCGCGCCGGGTAGTCGTAGATCGCCCCGCGGGTTCCCTGCACCAGGTTCAACCGCGAGTAGGGACGCGGGGTCACCACATCGTGCTGGAGGAGGACGGTGCGCCCGAGCGCGGTCTGCAATTCGCGCAGCGCAGCGGCTTTATCG
>CAZYBA010000107.1:0-2449 GCA_964646105.1 uncultured Armatimonadia bacterium | reverse complement strand
ATGTCGCCGCACACATAGGTCTCAGAGTGCTTGTCGCTCGCCGGGTCGACATTGCGTCCGCGCCAATCCGCGAGCGCGGCGGGCTGGCTGCTCATAGAGACCAGACGTGTGAACCGGTCGCCGGCATGGATGCCGAGGTACTGCGCGACCGGGCCCAAACCGTGGGTGGGGTAGTGGTTGGCGTTGCGGGTGCGGTGCGGTTCGCGGCGCCAAAGCCCCTCGCTGTGGTCGGAGAGCAACAGGTCGCGCAGGTCGTGCACATAGCCCGCCTCCGCATGGGTGATGGTTCCGAGCAGGCCGTCCCGGATCGCGTTGATCGCCAGCATCTCCTGCCAGCCGTAGCAGCAGTTCTCGAGAATCAGGCAGTGTCGGCGGGCCTTTTCGGACGTATCCACCAGCTTCCAGCAGTCGGCGAGATTGGTGGCGGCGGGCACCTCGACACCGACATGCTTGCCGTGCTCCATCGCGAGCACCGCCTGCGGAACATGGTCGTCCCAGCGGCTCGCCACCAACACCAAGTCGATATCGTCGCGGCGGCACAGCTCGGCCGGGTCGGCGACAACCACCGGTTCGGGTTTGCCTTTGTCGACAATCAATTTGCGCGCCTTCTCCCGCGACTCTTCCCAGGCATCGCACACCGCGACAATCTGGGCGTTGTCGACGGAAACCAGGTCGGAGAGAAGGCCACGTCCCCGGCCGCCGGTGCCGATCATGCCGATGCGCACCTGTTCGCGCGGTTCGAACGCCACCCCGCGCATGGTCGGGAGAAGGGAAGAAGTCATGGGGCAACGTTCGGCGGGAAGGGACGCCGGACCTGCGTCCACGCTTGCGCCCCGCCGGTCACCGTCCATTTACACGTCACAGAGTCACACCACAGGAACGGTCGGGAGGTTGCCCCAAGCCGTGGTGGACGAACCGATGGCAATTGGGACACAGCGCTTCGACGTTGTCCACCGTATCAAGACCACCATTCCGCAAAGAAACCTTGTAGTGAATTTCCAAAAAAGGCGTTCCATCTGTCGCACGGGTGAACGGTGCGGGATTTTTGCACCGCTCGCAAATTCCAGCCGCTCGGGACAAAGCACTGATCGCGACCAACGGACTGCATCGGAATACATAGCCCATGACCGGAACTCGCTCGGGAACCGGATCAACGTCCTGCACTTTCCGGAGGATTTCCTCTGACGTGAAATTTCTGCCCGTTTCGAGATCCCGGGCCGTGTCCGAATCGAACTGCGCCCATGGGAGAGCACTTTCCACCCATTCGAGGTGGGAAACTACCGCGTCCCAATCCGCGCGCATTCGCATCAGTTCGATGGCATCGCGAAAGGGTACCGATTTGAACAAACCTTGGGCCTCCCGCCGGAGCCCCAAGAAATGCAGTATTCCCATGGATTGGTACCCGTGGGAAACGTCACGATCGAGGCCGAGTATTTGTTCGTCCAAATCTCGATTGGTCGCCCCTTGGAACAGCCACCCTTCCACCACTGCCTTGCGTTGTGGCATCGAATACAAGTCGTATTCCCGGCGCCTTGAGTTCCGTTTCAATGCCGGGAGGCTATCGGAAGTCATGCGCGGATTGTAGCAGCCGGGCTTAACCCAAAGCTATCGGTAAGGAATACCGGCTTCGGGTTATGAATGACGTTCCGCGATAAAAAAACCCCGGGGATCGGAATCCCCGGGGCTGGGTGTCGTTTGAGGCGACGTCGAAACTTACTTGGTCGGCGGGAGGATCACCGTGTCGATGACATGGATGACGCCGTTGGAGGCTTCGATATCGGTCTTCACAACCTTGGCCTTGTCGACGGTCACGCCGCCCTTGAGTCCGACGGTGATCGACGCGCCCTGCACGGTCTTGACCTTGGTGCCGTCCTTGAGCTTGACCACATCCGCAGCCATCACCTTGCCGGGAACCACGTGGTAGGTCAGGATGGCGGTGAGAAGCTTCTTGTCCTTGAGGATCGCGTCCAGCTTCTCCTTCGGGATCTTGGCAAACGCGGTATTGGTGGGGGCGAAGACGGTGAACGGGCCCTTGCCGGAGAGAACCTCGACCAGGCCGGCGGCCTTCACGGCGGTGACCAGGGTCGAGAAATCCTTGTTGCCGGCCGCGATTCCGACAATGGTGTCGGCGGCGGACGCGGTGCGGGAGGCGAGGGCGACAACCGCCAAGGCGGCGGCGGCAGCGAACATCTTCATGGGTGAACGCCTACGCCGGACACAGGAACGGGACTCGATGCCCACGTCGTTCCGGCCACGGTCCCTACAACCACGCCGTATGCCGGTCGGTTCCCGATTCGCTTCGGAATGTTTGAACAGGACGTGAAACGACAGCGCCGAACCGCACTGGAGAACAGCCAAACCCAAGCGGTGAATGAGCCCATCCGCGCGGTCGGGATGCCGGCCGGCAGGATCGCCCCGGTACCCTGTCGAACCGAAAACCAAGTCCGCC
>CAZYBA010000106.1:0-9395 GCA_964646105.1 uncultured Armatimonadia bacterium | reverse complement strand
AGATTCGATATTGCAGGCCGCGGACGGGGTGATGGTTGCGCGTGGCGATCTGGGTGTCGAGATGCCGCTCGAGCAGATCGCGGTGGTCCAGAAGGACATCATTCGTGCGGCCAACCGTCTTGGAAAGCCGGTGATCACCGCCACCCAGATGCTGGACTCCATGATCCAACGTCCCCGTCCGACCCGTGCGGAGGTGACCGACATCTCGAACGCGGTGCTGGACGGCACCGACGCGTTGATGTTGTCGGGTGAGACGGCAGTCGGCAATTGGCCAGTGGAGGCGGTGCGGACAATGGTCCGTGTGGTGGCTGCGACGGAATCGCGGATTGATTACGATCAGATGCAACGCGAGAAGTCTGCGTTGCACGGGCGAGAAAGTGTGACCGACGCGGTGGCGGAGGCGGCGTCGACAATTGCCCACGACCAAGGGGCTGCGGCCATCGTGTGCGGGACTGCCACGGGAGGGACTGCCCGGTCCGTTGCGAAATTCCGTCCATCGTCCCCGATTCTGGCCGCGACGGACAGTGAAACCACGTATCGTCGTTTGGCCTTGGTGCGCGGTGTGTCTCCGGTTTTGGTTCCGCCGATCCGCGATACCGATTCCCTTTTGCGCAGTGCGGCGGAAGCCGCGGAGCGCAGCGGGTTGGCTCCGGTGGGAGCGTTGGTGGTGATCACTGCCGGCACCCCTGTGGGCGAACCTGGAAGTACCAATCTGATCAAGGTGCATACTGTTGGCAACCCGCTCTAAACCCTCCCGTCGCGCGCGGGTCGCTTCTGCGCCTCGTCTGGGCCGAACCGCACGTCGTGCCCGCGTTCGTCATTGGACCCGGCGTCTCGGGCGCGCGCTGTTTCCGGTTGCGGTCTTGACTGTGGCGGGATTCATCGCCTACCCGTTCTTCCTCCAGTTGCGACTCGGCGGGGAATACGGGGCACGTGTTTCCGAGGCCCGTCACAAATTGGAAATGTTGCGGCGAGAGAATACGAATCTCGAACGCGATATTCGTTCGCTTCAGTCCCGAATTGGCTTGGAAAAGGCATTGCGCGAGGATGGTTACGGGCGAACGGGTGAAATCGGCTTGAAGGTGCATACGGCGACGGTCGAACGGAAGTCATCCCAGGGGCAGTGAGAAAAATCACAAAATCTGTTATGAATGACAGGTCTGGAATAGCTGATAATTCGAGGAGTGCCGTTGCGTAGGACGGCGGTTCCTGTTCCTGTCTTGTTTTGTGGGAGAAATGGACTGGTGTTGCCTGTGTTAGCGATCGACGAGGCTGCGAGACATGTCGGTTGAATCGGCGCCCATGGAGGCGCAATCGGCCGGGACTGTGCGGATCTATCCGGTTTTGAAGCGCCTCGGGGATATCGTGGCAAGTCTCGCGGCCCTGGCAATCTTGTCGCCTGTGTTCGTGCTGATTGCTCTCTTGGTGAAGGTGCAGGACCGCGGACCGGTTTTTTACTGTCACGACCGTGTCGGTCGCGGGGGGCGTCTGTTCCGGTTTTACAAATTTCGGAGCATGGTCTCGGACGCCGACCGCATCAAGGCGGATCTCTCGGACGAAAATGAAGCGGACGGTCCGATATTCAAGATGAAGCAGGATCCTCGGGTCACGCGTGTGGGCCGGATTCTACGTCGTTTTTCGTTGGATGAATTGCCGCAATTCTGGAATGTCTTGCGTGGCGACATGAGTCTGGTTGGACCGCGTCCGCATTTGCCGTCGGAAATCGCGGCATGTCCGGATTATCCTCGGGAACGATTTACGGTGCCTCCCGGGTTGATTTGCCTTCGCGAGGTGAATGGTCGTTCGCAATTGACGTTTGCGGAGTGGTTGGAATCGGACCTGGAGTATGTTCGTCGGCGATCGGTCTGGCTCGACCTGCACATTTTGCTCCGTGCGATTCCGGCGATCGTTTGCGCCCGCGGCGCGTATTGAGCCGACCGTTCGGTTCGGGTGCGTCAGGATGATTTCCCGTCGGTCAGCGATTGTTTCGAGAATCGGGCACCGGAAATCAGTTTGTTGATCCCGTGATCCTGCGAACTTGATCGCGGACAGCGTCCGTCGTGATTACGCGGTCGAGCCATCCCTCCGGCAGGATCCGTTTCTTCGCGTCTTCCATTGCCATCCGTGCGCCGTCGGAGATGGTGACATCGGCGAGTCCGAGGACAATGCCGAGTTCGACGCGCAGGTGTCCGAGCAGGAAGTCGCGGGCGGCGTCCTCCGGCACTCCCAGCGCGATGGTCCGGTCGAGCGCGTCCCGGATGGCGCTGAGCAGGGCGAGGCTGGTGGATTCCACCAAACCGGGTTCCAGCAACGCCATGTGTTCCAGCGTGATGCGGTGGGAGCGCAGGATGGGGGCGAAGGCGATTCGCGCCATGGTTTCCCCCAGGCGGAAGTGCTCTTCGGTTCCCTGGATGAGCGCGCAGACAATGGATTGGGCGGCGTGTTCGCCCCCGAACCAATCGGAGCGTTCCTCGGGGGTGTTTTCAACGCCGAAGAGGGGTGGATGGCAGGGGTGGGTGACAAACCAGCCGATATCCTCGCGGGGCGGCAGGACCCCGGCGTAGGCTGCGGCGGGGGCGAGGCAGATGGCAAGCGCGCCGGAGCGCATTTGGGGAACCCAGTGCTCGGCGATCATGGCGATGTGTCGGTCCGGCACCGCAAATACGACAACATCGGCATGCGGTACTGCTGTTTCCGGGGCGACTGTGGGGATGCCGGTGGCCTCGAGCCGTTGCCGCCCTGCTGGGGACGGTTCGATGGCGTGGAGGTTGAAATCGGGGTGTGTGGCGAGCCGGGACGCGACTCGGAAGCCGATCTTGCCGCCGGCGCCGAGCAGGACGATGTTGGTTTTGTTCACGGTTCGGGATTCACCGTCGGCCAGCCCGGCCCCTTTTTCGCGGCGGCTGGGGTGCCTGGCTTGTTGGTGACTTGTGGCGAACGATTGCGCTCAATTGGACAATAGGACGTCCACGACGCTTTGTCTGCAGGCGATCCCTCAGGACCCCGGTAGCAGCCAGAGTTCGGTTTGTCGCTGCGACAGGAACACGCAACCGCCGGGAACGACCTGAACCATTTCCTCGATGCCCAGGTAGCCGTGTCCATCAACCTGGACTCCGAGTTCGAGGGTGTAGACCTGGTCTTGTTGTACGGGTTCCATCGGAAGGTTGCCGTAGCGGTCCCAGCGTGGTCCGAGGAGTCCGCCGCCGTCGTGCGCCATACGTCCGACTTGGTGACCGACTGCGTGAAGGTACTCCGGGAAGCCGTGGCTGCGAATGGTCTCGCGGGCTGCGTTGTCGACCAGCCATCCCAACGCTCCCGGCTTGAGCGCATCGGCCGCGGCGTCGATGGCGCTGTTCACCGCGACAAAGGCGTCTAGGATGGGCTGGGGAATGTTCTTGCCGACATACCAGCAACGTTGCAGATCGGACGCGTAGCCGTCGCTGATCACGCCCAGATCGATGTGGAGGATGTGTCCAGCGGCGAGGGAGAGGGTGGGCGACGGCGTTCCGTGTCCGAGCATGGATGCGGGCCCGCAATTGACAATGGGGTTTCCCGCACGTTCCCACGCGTAGCCCAGCCCCCGTTTGTCGATGCGTCGTTGGATCTGCCCCCATATTTGGTGTTCGGTGACCCCGATCCGTGCGAATTCGTTCGCCACCTCTTCGAACAGTCGGTCGGTTTCGGCGATCGCCTCCAGGATCCGTTCGCGTTCGGTGACGGTCTTGCGTCCCCGCAGGGCTCCGACGATGGATTCGGCGCTGACCAGGCATCCTTCGAACCGTGTGCCGGCGAGGATGGATTGCAGTCTGCGGAACATGCCGTGGGTGAGTCCATCGGCCTTGTCGTTGTTTTCGGACCAATTGACGGCGATGCGTGGGTTGGCTCGGCTGCGTGGAATCAGTATTTCAAGAGCTGCGCGCAGGGGATCCTGGATGCTTTGCACATACGGGATGACTTGGTCCCAGTTCCGGGATGCGATCAACGGGTCGGCGTCGTAGTTTCCGACCACGGCGATGCGGCGGCCGTCACGCGACACCAGCAGTGCGGATTCCCAGGTCAGGCCGACGTCGGCGAGGAATGGCAGCACGGGGTCGGCGTGTCCGGATGTTTCTCGGACAAAGGTCAGCCAGACATCGCAATCGGCTTCGGCGACCAGAGGAGCGGCTTGTTCGAGTTTTTCTTGGATGAGGGACATGGGTGTGCCTGGCGGGAACGATTGGACGAAGGAGTCCCCTTCGGTTGCATTCGTTCGGAAGGGGTGACGTTGCGAGATCGGTTGGCGGAATCCGTATCGTTCCAGGTTGCTGATTCCGGGTTATTGTCGGGATTCAAGCGTCGTGTTTTCGGCGCGGAAAGGGCGCCGGCCAATAGGACGGCGCCCGGGTTGTGCCGATGGGCGGTGATCGGCTTGAGGGCTCGATCGCCGGAGAGTCAGCGGGCGAGCATGGCTGCGCCGACGATGCCGGCTTCGTTGAGCATGGTTGCCGGGACCACGGGGGTGCGGGTGGTCAATTTAGGGAAGAATTTCTCGGCTTTCTTGCTGACACCGCCGCCGACAATGATGAGGTCGGGCCAGAGCAGGTCTTCCATGGCGTGCAGGTAGCGGTCGATGCGGGATGCCCACTTGTCCCACTTGAGCTCTTCACGTTCCCGGGCCGCATCGCTCGCCCAGGATTCGGCGTTCTTGCCGTTGATCTCGATGTGCCCCATCTCGAGGTTGGGAACCAGTTTGCCGTCGACGAACAGTGCGGTTCCGAGGCCGGTGCCGATGGTGATCATGAGCACCGAGCCGGCTACCTTGCGGCCGGCTCCGAAGCGCAGTTCGGCGATCCCGGCGACGTCCGCGTCGTTGCCGACACGCACCTTGGGCGACCCGGTGGCGGCGGCGATTCGTTCTTCGGCGTTGACCCCGATCCATGTGGGGTCGATATTGGAGGCGGTGCGGACGATGCCGTGCTGGATGGCGGCGGGGAAGCCGATGCCGATCGGGCCGGTCCAATTGAAGTGGGCGGCGAGTTGGGCGATGGTGTCCACCACGGCTTCCGGAGTGGCGGGTTGGGGGGTTTCGATGCGGTGCCGTTCCGCGGTGAGTTTGCCGGTGTAGATGTTGACCGGTGCGCCCTTGATCCCGGATCCGCCGACGTCAATACCCAAGACTTGGCCCATGGTGTCCTCCGCGGCCGAGAGTTTCGGCCGATGGCGTTGATTCTAGCCCCGGTGCGGAGACCGGGTCAAGGGCCTCGTGTGCGGGTTTTGATGTCTGGAATGGATGGTCGCGTGCGGAATCGGGAACGGTAAGATGGGGGCATGACGTCCGGAGTGCCGGCCGGAGCGCCGGGCGGCACTCCGGAATCCCCCGTTCTATTGACAGTCGCGATCCCCGTTTACAACGAGCGGGAGACTTTGCTGCCGTTGCTCGAGCGGGTCTTGCGGGTTCCGGTATCGCTCGAGGTGGTGTTGGTGGACGACGGATCTACCGACGGAACCCGGGAGATGTTGCGGGAGCAGGTCGAGGGGGCGAACCCGCGGGTGCGTGTTCTCTACCAAGAAACCAACCAGGGTAAAGGGGCGGCGATCGTATCCGCCATTGCTGCGTCGCGCGGCCGTTTTTTGATTGTCCAGGATGCGGATCTGGAGTACGACCCGGCGGACTACGTCCGCTTGCTCGAACCTTTGGAGCGCGGGAACGCCGATGTGGTGTATGGCTCGCGCTTTCGGGAACGTCGTTGGCCGACCGGCATGAAGTGGACCAACTGGTTGGCCAACCGTATTTTGACGTTGACAACCAACGTACTTTTCCCGGGAGCGGGGATCAGCGACGAGGCCACGTGCTACAAGGTTTTCCGGCGTTCGGTGCTGGATCGTTTTCCGTTGCGGGCACGTCGTTTCGATTTTTGTCCCGAAGTTACCGCGAAGGTTCTCAAACGCGGAATCCGGATTCACGAGGTGCCGATTTCCTACGTGGCCCGGACCGGAGCACAGGGCAAGAAAATCCGGTGGACCGACGCCGTGGATGCGTTCCTGGCGCTGCTTCGTTACCGTTTTTCGGATTAGGCCGCAGTGCCGGGTGTTGGCCGGCGGGGTTCGCTGCAGCCTTGTTTCCCGTGACACATCCCTGTTGGTGTTGCGGTGTGCGGTTTTGATCGGGGCAGTGCAGCGTCAGCCATTGATCAATGTGAACAGCGCTTCGTGGCGCTGGCGTGCTGCCGCGTAGATCTCGGTGGCGTCCGGGTCGGGGTCGCGGTGGGCGACAATCGCGGGTACCGGCGCGTCGGCGGCGGATCCTAGCCCAAGTTGTTCGCGGGCCCAGAGCGCGGCTCCGCGGGCCGATGCCTCCTCTTCCGACGAAACATCCAGTGCTTCCCCCAGAACGTCGGCGAGGATTTGCTGCCATGTCGGGGACGCCAGCAGGGCGGCTCCGGTGCCGACCAGGGTTGCGGACGGTGTGCAGTCGCGAAGTCGTTCCCGGATGGCGTCGAAGCGGAATGCGACGGCTTCCAGGGACGCGCGTACGATGTGTGCCGGCGTGGTGGCGGCGTTGATGCCCACCACGGCCGACTGGAGATCGTCACGCCACAGCGGGGCGCGTTCGCCGGCGAGGAACGGCAGGACGGTGAGCCCGTGGGAGTCGGGGGTCATGTTTCCGATTTGGGAAATGGAATCCGGGTCGAGGCGCAGGGTTTTCTCGAGCCAGGCCCAGATGGATCCGCCGTTGGTGAGGGCGCCGCCGAGAAGGAATCGCTCGGGACCGATTTGGTAGCGCCAGAGACCGCCGACGCGTCGGGGCGGGGTATTTCCGGGGACCGCGCAACGGAGCGCCCCGGAGGTTCCGATCATCAGGGCAATGCGTTCCGGCGTGCCCGCACCGCAGCCGAGGTTCGACGCCGCACCGTCCCCGATTGCGGGAATCCAAGGTGTGTCGGCGAGTTCGGGGAGCATGTCGCGGAACGGTTGGCGCAGTCCGGTTCGCGGGGTGTTGTCGACCGGGGCGAGGCGGTCGGTGCCGATGCCGACGGCGCTGGCGACCGCGGGGTCCCAAGATTGCGATGTTTGGTCGAAGAGGCCGGAAGCGGAGGCCATGGACGTGGACTCGACGGCGTTCTCGGGTCCGAAGAGTCGGTCGAAGAGGAAGGCGGACGGGGAGAGGAAGCGGACCGATTGCTCGTGGGTGCCGGGGCTGGTTTTTGCGAGCCAGGCGATGCGCGGGGGCACATACGACGTATGCCAGGGGCATCCGGTGCGGTCCGGGGAGTCGGGGAGTGCGTCGCGCAGTTTCGCCACCTGTGCGGTTGAACGTCGGTCGGACCAGAGCAGGATGTCGGACGTCGGGACTCGGTCGGAGTCGACCCCGACGATGGAGTGCCAGAAGCAGCTGATCCCCACGCCGTCGATGCGGGTGCCGACGGGGGCGAGGGTGAGGACGGCGCGGCAGCAGGCGACTGTCTCCCGGACCAGTGCTTCCGGTTGGAGTGTTGAACCGCCATCGGGGGTGACATCCGGTTCGTGGGCGATCTGGTGGGTCGCACCGGGCACCGGGCTGAGGTCGTCGGTGCGGTAGAGGCGTGCGCGGGTGGAGCTGGTTCCGATGTCGACAGCGAGGATGGTGTTCACGGTTTGGCGGCGGTGGGGAGGTGTCCGGCCTTGCGCAGGGCGAGTTCGGCGGCGGCGATGTCTTCGAGGGCGATTCCGAGGCTTTTGAAGACCACGGGGGCGTCGCTGTCTTGGGGGCGGCCGGGTCGGAAGCCGGCGACTATGTCGGCGAACGGGACGATGCGGGACCACGGGAATCGGAGTCGTTCGTGGGTGGCGTGGAGTTCGGCGGCTTCGGCGGGGGCTTGCGCGGGGTCGTCGACAGCGACAACGGCGGCGCGGGCGATGGTTTCCTCGTCGATTTCGCGTGCGGTCAGTCGGTTGGCTCCGGCGGCGGCAACGAAGGCGCCTGGTGCGAGCCAGGCTCCGCGCAGGATGGGTTCACGGGACGTTGTGGCGCAGGCGACGATCGGGACATTGCGGACAGCGTCCTCGGCGGATTCGACCGCGTCGACGGCGATTCCGAGGCGCAGGGTTTGCGCCATGGCGAATGTGGATGCGTTATCGGGTGTGCGGCTCCAGACACGGATGCGTCGCAGGCTGGGAAGTGTGGCGACCAGCGCTTCGAGTTGCGCGGCGGCTTGGAATCCGGATCCGAGGATCGCGGCTTCCTTGGGGTCGGGCGCTGCCATGTGTTTGGCGGCGAGTGCGGTGGCGGCTCCGGTGCGTCGTTGCCCGAGCAGGAGAGCGTCGAGTGTGGCGATCAGGTCGCCGTTTCCGGTGGAGAAGAGCTCCATTCGGAAGCGGTTGCCGTTGCGCGACGATGTGTAGGTTTTGATGCCGGCGACCTGGCGTGCGTCCCAGTGCGCGGCCATGTGGTGCAGCACACAGGTGGGAAGGAAGAAACGTTGTCGCGAATGGTTTCCAGCGTTGCCGTGGGCCCAATCCCGGAACGCGTCGCCGAGATTTTCAACCAATTCGGGGTAGGGCGTAAGGGCTTCGATGGAGTCTTCGCCGAGGTGTATCGCCATGCGGGCAGTTTACCGCCGGGCGGTGCGGGGGCGCGTGTGCCGGACGGTAGAATGCCGCCGTGTCAGCACGAGTCGTCGAGGGAAATGCGGGAATCCGGGATGCGTCCGCGCGGCTGCGCTCAGGAGGCCTGGTCGGCATGCCCACGGAGACGGTGTACGGCTTGGCGGCGGACGCGACGAATGCGGAGGCGGTGGCTTCGGTTTTCGCGTTGAAGGGTCGTCCGGCAAGCAATCCGTTGATTGTGCATGTCGCGGACGCGGACTCGGCGCGGCGTTGGGCGCGTGATTGGCCGGAGGTTGCGGCGCGTCTGGCGGCCCGATTCTGGCCGGGACCGTTGACGTTGGTGGTGGAGCACACGGGGGAGTTGGCGTCCGCGGTGGTGGCGGGCGGATCGACGGTGGGTTTGCGGGTGCCGGCCCATCCGGTGGCGCTTTCGTTGCTTCGGGAAGCCGGGGTGCCGTTGGCTGCGCCGTCGGCAAATCGTTCCGAGTCGGTGTCTCCCACGACCGCGGCGCACGTGGTGGATTCGTTGGGGCCTTTTGCGGACGATTTGTTGGTGCTCGACGGTGGCCCGTGCGGGGTGGGCATCGAGTCGACCGTGGTGGATGTGACCGGGGATGCGCCGGTGGTCTTGCGTCCGGGGATGGTGACCTTGGCGCAGCTGCGGGAGGTGGAGCCGTCGGCGCGGATGGCGGGCGAGCCGCGGCCCGGGGGCGTGGCGCGTTCGCCCGGGCAAATGGAACGTCATTATGCGCCGCGTGCGCGGGTCGTATTGGTTTCGCAGCGGGATGTACTGGGTTTCGAGTATCGAGTCGGGGATGCGTTGTTGTGGC
>CAZYBA010000105.1:0-9416 GCA_964646105.1 uncultured Armatimonadia bacterium | reverse complement strand
GCAACGGTGTCAGATTCGCCATCGAAAAACCCTTTCAACGCCGGCAAGCCCACCCTGTCCAAGTGATCCCGACGGCCAAACGTCACCCCGATGGTACCGCCGCCGATCGCAACCCGACAATCGTCAAGTTGCATGAGAACGCAGGCGGATCCGCAGCCGGCAGACCAGACTCATCGCGCCGAAGTCTTCAGAAGACGCCAATGAACGAGAGATCCCCCGGGGGCATCGCGGCGGGCGCAGTCGCCGGTGATGTTACGCAGGAAATCCCCTTTCGTGTACGAGGAAATCGGCGCCCAATTCAATACCGCTCCCGCTGTTCGCGATCAGTCCTCGAGCTCGCGTCCCCGGGTCTCCATTGCCAACGGCAACACCAACAACCCCGCCAACGGCACAACCCCCACCGCGAACAACGCCCGTCGCATGTCGGTCAGGCCGCCCGCAGCAATGGTGCCCACCAAAAACGGCCCCACGGAAGCCACCAGACGCCCCGTGTTGTACGTAAACCCCGCGCCGGTTCCGCGCAGACGTGTCGGGTACAGCTCCGGCAAATAGTAGGTAAAAGACCCGAAAACCCCGAAAACCGTCAGGCCGATCGGGAAATACAACCAGAGGCGCGTGCTGTCGGGCACATTCAACCCAAACGCACAGAACAGCGCCGCGGCCGACAAAACGAAATAGATCGCGAACATGGTCCGGCGCCCGATGTGCTTGGCCACCGGCACGGTGAACATGGTCCCGATCAAGCCCCCGAAGTTGAACGCGAGATTCGCCTTCAATTTCCAGTCCTCGGAGAGGGCAAGGATCGCCGCCTTACCAAGCCCCTGCGCGGCACCCGAAGCCTGCGCCATCGCGGTCACGTACACATTGATGAAGACATTGCAGCTCCACCAGCTCAGCAGCGCCACGAACGCCAGTAGCAACCCGCCTATCGTGCGCCGGCGCATATCCGGGGTGAACAATTCCCGCAGCAAGGGAGCAGTGCCGTCCTTCACCCGCTCCCAACGTTCAGGCTCCTTGATGAAGAGGCGAACCAAAAAAGCCACAATCGCCGGAAGCAAGCCCATCAGGAACAGGTAGCGCCAGGAAACCTCCGGACGATCCGGGAAAAGGCCGCCGACAAACCACTTGCTGATGAACGACGCCGCGAGCAGGCCCACCGGCGCCGAAGTATACAGAAGCGCACCCGCTTCGATCCGGCGCTTCTCGGGGACCACCTCCGCCACCATCGACGCTCCGGCGGCCCATTCGCCACCGATACCGAGACTGACGAAAATGCGGAAGAGCAACAGCATCTCCATGCTGTTCGCGAACGCGCACATCGCGGTGCCCAGCGAATACAGCAGCATGGTGAGCATCAGGGTCTTGGTGCGCCCCAGCCGGTCGGCGATCTTGCCGAACAAAATGCCTCCCACCGCCCAGCCGATGAGCAATGTCGACGACAAGACTCCGTTCCAATGCGCGGTGGCCGCCTTGGCCGCGGGCGAGCCAATCTCCAGGCCGAGCAATGTCGGGACACAGTTGGGCGCCACAAAACTGAACAGCAGGCCGTCGAAGATATCGAAGCCCCAGCCCAGCCACGCGGCGAACAGGACGCCCACCTCGTACCCGTTCATGTCGAGGAAAACGCGCGGCCGCGCCGCGGTGCCCGCAGTCATGGCCGGTCGGTTCGGCTCAGCCGGGAATTTCTCCTCCCGACGGCACACCGTCCACCGGAGGCTCCACACGCCAGGACCGCGCCGGAACCACCATCCCCGAGTCCACGGACACCGCCTCCGCCCCCCGGTTGAACCAGACCCGAGTCCGGTTCGACCAAGCCCACTCCTCGCACGCCTGATTGTCACCCAGCAATTGGTGCCCCACCAAAAACGCCGGGAAGGTCGCCCGGTACAGGCTGTTCAACCAACCCGCCCACGGCTCCGCGGATCCGGTGGCCGCCGGTGCCAGAGCGCGCAGCGCGTCCACGAATCCCTTCCCATCCGCGACCCGGACCGGCGCCGCCACCGCGTCGCGCCAAATGGTCGCCAGCAGGGGAAACGATCGCCATGCGCGGCCAAAAAGCGACTGACCGACCGTGACTGTCTCCGGTTCAAAAGCCGGCCAAGCATCCACCCACGCCGCGGTCCACTCGCCCGGGAACCGCGATACCAACGTTCGTTCGGTGTCCGAGGAGAGCTCGCGGGCCAGTTCCTGGACGTTGTCCAACGTCTCCCACCGGGACCGTGCCGCGTCGAAATCCATTTCCGCATCGAACGGCGACGGCAACTCCCCGGATAAAAGCCGGTCGACCGCCCCGGGACGTTCACGGCTTTTCTGACGCAAGGTCACGTGGCCCCGTTCGGCGACGCGATGGTCACGGAACGCACGGGCAACCGAAACCACGTCGGCATCGGGGATGGCGATGACACGCAAGTCGAGACGGCGGCGCTCAGGATCGCGGGCGAATTCCCAAGAGGCACTCCCGCCGTCGGTGTCGGGGACCACCCGGGCTGCCCCGTAGCACGAGTCGTGAAGCACACACAAGCCGCTGCTCCGACCGTCCGCCGTAGGCCGTACCGCACCGACAAACGCCGCGAACAGCCCGTTGCCCGAAGCAGGGCCCGCTGTGTCCAGCACGACCTCGCCCCCCAACCGCTGTGCCACTCCCGATTCCGAATCCCGCCCCGCCAACACCCCGCCAAGCCCGAGGGGCAATACCAACTCACCATCCAGCCCCGAAGCGACCAGCCCCGGCAACAATCCCACCCGCAGCACCCGGGCATCCCGCGTATCACGACTCGCCTCCACCGTGAGCTGAATCTGCTTCGCCCCGCAGGTGAAATAGACGTCCACCGGAACCCCGCCCGGTGCCTCCAGCCCGAAAAGAATGCGCTTCCCGGTTGCCCCCGACTTCTCCGACAACGAGACCAATCGACACGACCCGAAATCAACCCGCCCTTGCGGCTCCAGGTCCAGCCAGCCCACCGACAAGCCCGTCCCCCACACCGTTCCCGTGGCGGTTTCGGTCAAGGAAAACGTCAGGTCGGTGCGGTCCAGACGCAAATCGTAGGGACCGAATTGGACGGCGAAAACGGTGTTGGCGGAGCCCATGGTGTTGTCAGCATACCCGCAGGGGGAAGGCATCCCGTGCGCGAAACGCGGTCCAAGTGCTCCGTTCGACGCTCCGCCGATCCATCGAAACCCGACACCCGGAGCTGCCGCCGAGTCGCTTCACTCTCACGGCAGCCCGATGGGCATTTGCCAACGGACCGGGCTCACGGCAAACGGCGCAGCGTCTCCACCGCCGGACCGATCCGCTCCGCCATCACCGCATACCCGTGCGCATTCGGATGCAAACCGTCGGAAAACAGCTCGCCACGCAAGGATCCGTCCCGGTTGCGCAACACATTTCCGATATCCAGCACGTCCACTTTGTCACGGGGATGCAACCGGGTCTGCAGTATTGCGTTCACGCGGTCCAGATCGGCCTTGAGACGCCCCTGGTCCGCACGGGGCAGGATTCCCAGCACCAGCACATGCGCCTTGGGCAAGCGGGCGCGAACCGCCTGCACAATCGCGTCCACTCCGTCCACCACCTCCAGCGCCGTGTTGCGCCCGAGATTGTTGGTCCCGATCGCGATCACCACCACCTTCGGATCCAATCCGTTCAGGGCGCCGTCCGCAATCCGGTACAGCACATTTTCCGTGCGGTCCCAGCCAAAGCCGAGGTTGAACGCCCTGGTGCCGAACGAGCGTTCCCACGCGTCCTGATTCCGGACAATCGGCGCGACCGGCGCCCCACCCCAGTAGTGCATGATCGAGTCGCCGATCACCACCGTATCCGGCTTCAAGGCCGGCCCGAGACGCTTGGTTTGAGCGTGGCGCGTCGGCCAATCGTAAATCGCCTTGTCGCGGTTGTGCGGCACGGGGGTGGTGGTCTCCTGACGTGCCGGAGGTACCTCGGGCGCGAACGTCCGCACGGGTTTCGAACGTCCCTGCACGATGGTCACGGTTCCTTTAGAATCGCCCTTTCCGCCTCCCGACCACGGTTCCACAAAGACTTCAGCTTCCAACCATAACTCACGCTGCACAGCCGATGCCGGCACCGTCATCCGATACAGGTTTCCCCGGTGGTCGCTGCCGGCAACGCCCGCGTGAATGTCCTGCGCGAGCACCTTGCCGCCGGCCACCAAACGCACGCCACGGATCGACAACGCGTCGGTGCCTCCCGCATAGCGGAACCAAATCTGCAAATCTCCGGCGACCAAGCTCCCTGTGGCGAGCGGATACCGCCAGACCGTTCCCTTCGCAAGTGCCGGGTCCGGCGCCCAATCGGCCACCTTGCGCGACGGCGGTTCCTCCCAGGCACCAATTCCGAGCGCCGACAGACGGGCACGATGGAGCGACAGCCGGGCGGAAAAGTCGGCGAAGCCGGGACGTTTCACCGGGCTCCACCCCACCTCCGCGACCGCGCACAGCCGCGGGAACGCCTGGATCTGCAACAACGTGTCGTTGTTGGCGAAAATGGTCCACAGATTGCCCTGCAGTCCGAGGATGCGGGCTCCCTCCGCCGCACTGAGCCCCGGCGGCACCGGTTCGTAGGCATGGACCTCCTCCAACGTTTCCCGACCCGGCCAGTGCGGCGGTTCCAATCCGCTGAAACCCTGCCCATGATCGAGATAAAGCGGCTTCTCGGGGGACATCACCGCATACCGCCCCGCCTTGGCGGCCGCGGTGCCCCCCGACACCCCACGCCAACTCATCACCGTCGCCGTCGGGGACAACCCACCCTCCGCAATCTCGTCCCAGCCGATCAGACGACGCCCCTTGGACTGCAGCATGCCTTCCACACGGGCCATGAAACGGGCCTGAAGCTGGTGGAAATCACGCAGGCCTTTCTCGGAAAGTTTCGAGCAATCGCGGCATCGTCCCCACACCGACGCATCCACTTCGTCGCCGCCCACGTGGATGAATGTCGACGGAAACAGCGCAACCACTTCGTCGATCACATCGGACAGGAACTGGAACGTGGTCTCCTTGGAGGCGCACATGACATCCGCGCCGGGGATGGGTGGGAATTCCTGACGCGTGTGCGGGAACCCGTAAAACCATGCCGTCGCGCCGACTTGGGCGGGATCGCAGGCGAGCAGTTCGGGATACGCGGCCACAACCGCCTGCGAATGCCCCGGCATCTCGATCTCCGGGACCACCGTGATCCGGCGCTGCGCCGCATACTCCACAATCTCCCGGATTTCGTCCCGCGTGTACCAGCCACCGTAACGCCCCACCGGAGGCTGTTCCCGAAACCCGGCTTGGGTGAGCAGGCGCGGGTACTTGGGCACCGGGAGACGCCAGCCGTGGCTGTCCACCAAATGCCAGTGAAAGACATTGAGCTTGTGCAGCGCCATCCAGTCGAGCCACCGCTTGATTTCGTGGGGTGGCTGGAAATGCCGGCTCGAGTCGAGCATGAAACCGCGCCACGAGAACCGGGGAGCATCGTCGATCGCCACCCGCGGCAAGGCTCGGCGCAACTCCACGCCGCCCCCGCCGGGCTTGGGAACCGTCAACAACTGGAGCAGAGTCCGGGAGCCCCAGAACGCCCCGTCGTCGCCCGACGCCGCAATCGTGACACCGGAATCGTCCATGTTCAGGCGGTAGGCGCCGGGAGCCAGCGCGGGATCCTCCACCCAGCGCACGGTCAGACGCGGGCTGCGGGACACGGTCGGGGTGGTGCCCAGAAGGGTCGCCAGATCCTGACGGAACAACTGGGCCGCGGTTGCGAAACGCCCTGCTTCCACCTCGACGCCGTCGCCGACGCGAAGGGTACCGGGGGAACGCCGGACCGCAACCGTCGCCGGTATGAGCCCGAGATCGGTGTCGGAAGCGCGAGCGGACAGCCCAGCCCCGGTCCCGACACACAACCCCAGAGTCACTGCGAACAGACGAACCCACCGACCAACCAGATTCATGTTCTTGATCTCCAACATTGCCGCCGGCGAACGTTCACCCGGTTCGCAACGGTATTCCCGATCGGCCACACCGCAAACACAGCGTGGACACGACGGCAAGGTTGCCGACAACGGACACCGGATCCTGCTCCGTTCGCGAGGCAAGGGGTGGACGTTGTCCAATAATCCGGGTGGCGGAGCGCCGAGCACAACCCTCCGCAGACCCACCCCAACCGTACTCGCGACCAAACGTCACCAAGGCAATGGAACGGTCCTAGACCTTCGGAGCGGGTCGCTCTTCGACACTGGGCCCGTCCACCACCGGCTTGCCGGCCCGCCAGGAAAGACGGTCGAGGCGCAGGGTCCGTCCGTGCGGATTCGAACCGTACCGCGGCTCGTTTTCCTCGTTCCAACCGTGGTACAGAATCCAGTCCTCGCCCGATGGCAGACGGACATGGCATTGGTGCCCGGGCCCGAAAACCCGCTTGCCATCCCCGCGCAGGATGGCCCCGGTCTTTTTCCAAGGCCCTTGGATGGTCGACGCGACCGCGTGCGCGACGCAGTAGCTGGGATTGTCCTTGTTGCTTTCGAACCACCCGCCGGCATACAGCAGATGCAGCTTGCCGTCCTTGCGGAACAACGTGGGCGCCTCCGTGTTTCCCTTTTCCCATTCCTGGTCGGGACGGATCACCTCCACCAAGCGGCCGGTCAGGGCCAGCCAGTCTGGACGCAGGCGTCGGGCCACAATCCGGCGCGGGTCCTCTTCCGACCAGACCAGCCACGCGGCAGGTCCCTCACGATGGATGGTGGCGTCGATCACCCCCACCTTGTTGAGATCGCCACGCACCAGGATCCCGCGGTGCTCGTACGGCCCGAGGGGTGTTCTGGCCGTCGCGATCCCGATGTCGTGGCGCCGCGTGCGCGGATTGAGCGCGGAGTACGTCAAATGGAATACCCCGTCGCGCTCGGCCACCTCGGGCGCCCAGTAGTGATCGTTCGACCACGGCGGGGTGAACACCATGCCGTGGTGGGCCCAGTGCACCAGATCCCGGCTCTCCATGGCCTGGAATCCCCGCCCCACCGCAAATGTCTCGGTGGCGAACGCGTAGTAGACGCCCTTCCACGCGATGACGAACGGATCGGGGAAATCCTTGCCCCAGACCGGGTTGCGGTAGGACGTCTGGATCACTCGGCTTCCTCGCAGGCCGCGCGGCGCTCCTGAACCGCCTTCAGCCGGGCCAGATCGAATTTCGGCTGGCGGTCGAATGTGAAAATGCCGTTTTCCTCAGGCCAGATGTCCGTGAGCTGGGTGTAGCAGTAACCAAACATCTCCGGGTCGTCGAGCAGAACGTCGCACAGCCCCTGGAAACGCGCATGGAATTCCTCGAGCGAACGGACCCGCTCTCCGTAGCCCCAGCTCTCGCGGTTCTCGAACGCCGCGGGGTTCCACCAGATGCCCCCGAACTCGGAGCAGAAGTACGGCTGGCCCCGGTACGGGATGTTGGTCTCCTTGCCGTCCCACCCCTTGTTGATGAACGGCTTCCCTTCCGCGAGGCCGGATTGATTGGAGCGGAACTTCTCGACATCTTGCTCGTAGTCGTGCGAATCGTAAATGTCCGACTCCGGCACCCGGTGGGCGTATCCGGATGTGTCGAGCACCGGACGGGATGTGTCCATGGCCTTGGTGGCGAGGAACATACCCCGGGTGACATCGTCGAGCTGCACGAAACGGTCGCCGGGCACCTGGTAGGTTTCGTTCAACGGGCACCAGCCGATGATCGACGGATGGGAGTAGTCGCGCTCGAGGGCCTCCAGCCACTGGGTGATGTAGGTCGCACCGGGTTGCTGGTGGTTCCAATCCGGCCCCTTGCCGGAGCAGCCCCAGTCGCCGAACTCGCCCCACACCAGATAGCCGAGCCGGTCGGCATGGTAGAGGAAACGTTCCTCGAACACCTTCTGATGGAGCCGTGCCCCGTTGAAGCCGGCCGCGAACGAACGTTCGATATCGGCCACCAATTCGTCGTCGGACGGCGCGGTCATCACCGACTCGGGCCAGTAGCCCTGGTCGAGCACCAGACGCTGGAACACCGGCTTGCCGTTTATGCGCACCTTGCGTCCCTCGAGCGAGACACTGCGCAGGCCGGCGTAACTGGACGCCGAATCGACCGGATCGCCGTCGCTGTCGAGCAGTTCGAGGACAATGCCGTACAGAAACGGATCGCCGGGCTCCCAGAGACGCACTTTGCCGGCAGGAATGCGCAGCGTGAGGCGGGCGGCGAAGTCGAGATCGGCGCGGGTTTCCGCGGACGCAATCTCGCCGGTATCGTCGGTGAGGACGGCGTGGATCCGGTACCCCGGCACATTGCGGCTCAGCGGAATTTCCAATTGGAAACATTCCCCCGCCAAATCGGGAGTGATGCGCGGACGGCGGATCGCGGCTTCGGGAACCGGCTCCATCCAGACGGTCTGCCAGATGCCCGTGGTACGGGTGTAGAAACAGGCGTAGGAGCCGTAACGGGTGGATTGCTTGCCGCGCGGCTGGGGATCGTCCTTGGTGTCGCGGCAACGCACCACCACGGTGGCGGTTTCGCCGGGGCCGGCCACTCCCCCCAGATCGCAGGTGAAGGGAGTGAATCCCCCGCGGTGACGTCCCACCTCGGTGCCGTTCACCCAGACGGTGGTGTCGTAGTCGGCGGCTTGGAAATGCAGCAGGACCTTGTTGCCCGCCCAGTCCGCCGGGATCTCCACCACGCGGCGATACCAGACAGCGGCCATGAAATCGGTGTGCTCGACCCCGGAAAGCTTGGATTCCGGACAAAAAGGAACCGTGATCGCGCCGGAGAGTTCGCGTTCGCGAACACCCCGCTCCAGACCGGAGTCACCCGGATCGATCTCGAACTGCCATGAGCCGTTCAGACACATCCACTCGGGGCGGACAAATTGCGGACGCGGGTATTCGGGGCGAGGAACAGACATCGGGACTCCTGACTCGGTGACATTTCGACGATGGATCGGGTTCGGATGGATTTCACATTATCCAACTGGTTCCGGGTGCCGGGGGATTTCCCGGCGATCCGAAGACCGGGAAGGGACCGTCCCAGACAAACGGCTGGATGCGCACCTGCCGGTCCCACGCGGCGCCGGCGAAGCGAGCCGAATGGTAGACAATCCAATCGGTGCCGTCGGGGCCGGCGGTGAAGGACGCATGGCCCGGGGCGAGAATCGATTCGGTGCGTGCAAAGACAGGGTCCGGCAACTTGACCCATTGGGTCGGGTCCAGCGGATCGCCACCCGGACGCAACGACAGCATCCCGAGGCAGTAGTCGTCCGACCAACTGCCCGCCGCCGAATACACCACGTGGAACCATTGCCCGCGTTGCAGCACCTGCGGGCCTTCGTTGATGGTCGGGAATTGGCTCGGACCGCCCGCGCCGCGTTGTTCCCAGTCGACATCCGGTGACGAAATCCTCACCCGCGGGCCGGGCGGAGCGG
>CAZYBA010000104.1:0-9426 GCA_964646105.1 uncultured Armatimonadia bacterium | reverse complement strand
TCCGGAGTCGGCGTGAACCCGTCGCCGTAGTTATTGATGAACAGGTTTCCAGTCCGGTCCGACTGGAACGCCAATCGCGACATCGAAATGACAGGTGTCCACGCCGGGTATTGGTCGTTGTACGCATACCCCGGGTCCACCGAGTCGATGAGTTTGGCGCCTTGACCGATGTTGGTGGGCGCCGCTTCGGCAAGAACGGTTGTCCCGGCGTCCGTTGACGACCGAACCGTGTAGATGTCGTAGGTCGGACCATCGGTGAACGTGTTCGGCGCACCCGGGACATCCGGCTGCCTCGTCGAGGCGAACGCAATATAGATGTTTTGACCCGAAGCGTTGGTGAACGGATTCTGCCTCAACGACGAGAAGGCAGGCTGAACGTTGTCGGTATCGGCCGCATTGGCATAGCGGTTGGTGAACTGCTTTACACCGGCCCCGAACAGCCCGCTCGTAAAGATGTTGCGCTTTCCGGAGGGATTTACCCCGCTCGCGACCGCCGGATCCCCCATCAACGTCGAGGAACGCGGATTGGTCCCGCCCGTGTACGTATCGGCCGTTGCGGAAACGGCAGCGTTCGAATCGAACGCGATGGAGCGACCGTCGGGCGAAATCGCCGGGTTGCGCTCGTCCGCCGGACCGTCCGTCAACTGGAAGATGGTGAAGGTCGACGTATTGATCGAAAACAAGTGATTCGCAGCATCGCCGGCGAGACGTGCCGAGAAGACAACGTCGGTTGGGCCGATCCAGCATGCGCGGCCCACCGATGCAAACTGCTTGTCACGGAACGATCGACCCTGGGTGAGGGAGATCAGGTCCGTGGTCCCGGGAGAGGTAGTGCTGATGGTGCCGGAGTTGGGAACCCGGGATGCAAACAGGTGCCAGACCTTGTTGGGCGAGTCGACGGGCAAGTTGTCGGTCGACTTGGCGAAGAGGATCTTCGTACCGGCCGGATCCAGCACCGGGAACAGATGATCCGCGCCCGGCTCGTTGCTAATCGCCACCGGAGTGGCGGACCCGGGCTGGGAAGGATTGTTCACAGCACCCGCGCTGAGCCGCTGGAGTTGGTACTTGCCCCCGGCCGCGATCACACCCGAGAAGTAAACAAACTGCTCGTCCGAGGTCGTGAACGGAGTCCGCTGGTCGGTTGCGGGGGTGGGCAACGCATTGACGACTTGCTCCAGGACGTTTGCACCATTCGTCCCACCGATTTGACGTCGAGTCTTCCCCGCTTCGTCAGAGAGCAGTTGCCGCTTAGTAATTCCGTAGGGCAGGAAACGGGTGTCCCCCATTCCGCGGTAACGATTCAACGGAACCGTATATTCGCCGATCCCTTTCGGAGCGCGCTTCACCGCTTGACCAGAGACCGGAACAGACATTCCGGCCACTGAAATCAGCACCAGTGCGAGCGCGGCTCCTTGCCGCATGATGGGTTCGAACTTCAAAGTGGGGTCAACCTCCTCGATCAACCTGCTTGCCCTCGTTCGGCGGCTCGTCATGCGACCCCAGATCGAAATCAGAGGAGACACACGCCGTTCCGACAACGTGAACCAACCAGGACTGCGCCGCGGCCCGTTCATTGCCACGTTACGCACCGCCCTCAACCGACTGGAAAGCCCAGCCGGTACCCAAACCGGAAAACATCAACGATCGTACGCTTCGGATCAACACGGTGCTCGCTACTCCGTCAGGGAATCTACCGACGGCAAAGCGCCGTGTCGACCTAGGACACACGCGCGATTATAACGTCGGGGCTTGTTCACTGTCAAGAAATGACCGGGCGTTGTGGGACTGCCGAAGCGTCGGCATTTTCTGGAGTCTGAAATCTGGCCGAATCGGCTGTGCAGCTCCGCGCTGAACGTAGTCGGATCGACCGTGGGAGTTAGGGAGATCCGGCAACACTGCGACAGAGTAGGCAGGTGAGAAAATCCCGGGAAGGGGTCCGGTGCCTGTGGCAGAGGATGGCCGGCGTTTCCAGCACACCTATTTATATATAGGGATAGCGGGACGAACCCGATTGCCCTGACGGTCGAGTGTCGCGGTTCGGTCAGCGCAAACGCGGGAGCGGGTCAGTGTCCGCGTTCGATGAACGCGTAGATGCGCCGGTAAATGGTGCTCCGCATGTGGGACAATGCCCCCTCGCGATCCCCGTCCCAATCGATTGCAACGATTTCCCGAAGCGGGTGCTCGATTTCGCCAATGCGGTAGACGGCAAGTTCCTTGGGCAACGCCAATGCTTGGCCGGACGCCTCGTCGGTCACCGACACACGTGCCTCGAACCAGTGGGTCGAGTCGACGGCCGATGGATCCCATTCGACGCTGACAATCCAATCCTTCGATCCGTCAACCGTCGTGTAGCGTCTATTTTCCCGTGCCATAGCGTCGAATTGTAGCACGGTGGCGTTCCGGCGGGCAACGCGTTGTTGACACTGCCTCCCACCGAAGTTTATAATGCGCGCGATGCGATACGGCGCTTTTCTGACTCCCCTCGTTCTGGTCGCCTGCCTGCCGGTTTCTGCGCAGACCTTGGGCGAATGGCCATTGCGTGTGAAGGTGGGACAGTTTCAAATGCGAGGCCCGGCATCCGACCTGCAACGGACCCACTCTGGCTTTTCGGTGGATATTCCGAAGTCGGGGTTGCCTGATGGTTCTCAGTGGACCGTGGGATACGTGCGTGGGAAGAGTGGCTCGGTCACGATGGAGACCATTCCGATCTTGTTGACCAAGTCATCGGAAGGTGCGGCGTTCCTGCCAAGTTTGCCTGGTGCCTACACGGCGTCGGGATTTGGTGCCTACCGTGTTTCGGTGACGAATCTGGGGGCAAAGTTTCTGTTTGGGGGTTATGTGGGAGTCGGCATGCGCATTGCCGAGTCATTGTTTGCGGAGTTGCAGTACCATTCGGTTTCGGGGTCGCTGGGAGGCTACGCGCCCAACGGTGTCTCCGTGATGGTTGGGAAGCGGTTCTGATCCATCTTCCTCGGCAATTGCGATAATTTCCGGGGCAGTGACATCCAGTTGGGAGGCTGTCTTGAATAGGTTTCTAGTATCGGCCGCACTGTGCGGCATTCTTTCTTGCGTTACCGTGGCGCCCTCGATGGCCCAGTCTCCGGCAGCGGAGCCGACATCGTCGATGGCCCTGCGCGTCGGTGCGTTCTCGCCGGCCAAGGCGTATGCCCGTTCGGTGAGTGCGAACAATCTCTTCAGCATCGAAGCCGATCTGACGGTCCAGAGTGTGCCCGAGCGCAACGAATCAAGCGTCTTGTCCTTGGGTTACATCGAGAAGGGTGGCTTGCGCATTCTGCCGTTGACCTTGTCGCAGATCACGCATGACCGAAAGCGGACGTCCGGTTACGATTTCTACTACGGATACGGGATCGGTCTTTACTCGATCCGCCTCCAGGGGGCTGCCACTTCAGGTACGACCAAGGTCATGCCCGGGGCATTGGCGACGTTCGGCCTGAACCTGAGCGATTCGACCTTCTTGGAAGCCCGCTACCATTACACGTCGGATTACGAAAAGAACGACGTCCGCGGGTTGCAATTCTCGTTGGGATTCCGGTTCTAACCGAGCTCGCGATGCTGGTTCGACCGCCCTGGACTTTTGTCCGGGGCGGTTTTGTTTTTTGCTTGGGCCAACATCGGAACCAGTGCAGCGCACGACATCGCAGCGGCGACAACACCCGAGTCATTTGCCAGTAAAGCCACCCCGGGGCCGACAGCGACCACGCCGGGTATATGTCGTGCCCGGCACAACCAGGCAAACCAAAGTGTCGTTGGAACCAACAACACCATCCAACGACTGGTGCCGGCGAGTCGGAGATTCATACCGACCTTACGAACGACCATTTCCTTAACCGAATCCGAATCGCCTTCCGCCCACCGCCCCACCAGATTTCCCAAGTGGCTGCGTTGCGCGACCGGACGTCGTGAATCGCGCCAAGCGAGTCCTGCAACCGACAGGACGACAATTGCGACGGTGGCGATGGAGAATATGCGTCGTCGTTGGATGGGGATGGAGACAATCAAGAACGCCGAACCTGCGCAGAGTGCGGCCAGCCCGCATCCGGCATTGGCTCCCCACCCCGGTGCTCCAATGGCCACGGCAGCAGTCAATGCCCGAATGGCAGCCGGCATGTATCCGTATCGTGCCGACCAAGCCACCGCACCGAGCCACAATCCGGCTGTTTCGTTGCCGATGCCATGGAACCGGGCCGCCTCAGCCAGTCCATATCCGAGGGGGGATGTCGTCTGGGAGGGAAATCCGAGCAGGGCATCGGCAATCAAAATCCCGTGCAGCGCATCCGGACCCAACCGGTGCCACGCATCGCTTTTCCTTCTCAAGGCAATCGCGAGACCGGACAGAATCAACGCGCAAGCGTAGGGCAGCACTGCCCGAAGTTTCCAATCGAAAGGTATGGACGCAACCGCATCCGCCGGTAGCCAAGCCAGCCCGAGAGGGACCCAAATCAGGGATGAGACCCCGACCAGCACTCCCCGGTCGAGCGGCGCGCGAACTCCCGAGAACACGGCCAGAACGAGAAGGCCGGCAAGCACCGGAACTGCCCAGCGCAAGGTGAACCCAATGTCCTGGATACGTAAACTACGCCACTCCCGTTCCAGGCGACCGGGTTCGTCGATGGTCCGAAGCACTGCCCGACCCGACCCCACCGGGCGATCCGTACCCAGCAATGCGCAGACGGTTGATCCCAGATCGGTGGCGGCGATGAATCCTATCCGACGTGTCGAGGGCGACCACGGCCTCCACATCGCGTTGGACAACCCAGGATCATCATCCCCCGCCGGAACTTGGAATCGGACCGGTACCCAGCGTGCGCCGTCCGGAACATTCAACGGGACCTGCAGCATCCCCCACCCCGGTGGCAAGACCGGAAGGTTCCAATGGTCTTGAACCGTCACAATACAGCGGGGCCGCGCGTCGTGCGGTCCGGCACCGGCGACGTGGTCATCGACTTGGCCGGCCCACTGCGCCGCCTGGGAACCATCCGCGCCAACCACGACTCCGCCCGAACGAAGCGCGGTCACCCAATCGGAGGAACGTTGCCCCGGATGGCGCTCCCCGTACCGGACTGCGTCGGACCAGTCGCGCCCGGGCGCAAGCGCGGTACCGGGTTCATCGAGAAATCCTTGGGGGACATTGCCGTCCCAACCGCGGACCAGGCTCACAACGACCCCTCGGACCTTCGGAAACGGATGAGATGGAGGCGATGGGTTGCCAAGAGACGCACGAATCAGAACGGCAGCCAAAAGAGTCCATCCGAACCATCGGACAAACGGTGTGTCGTGCGACGGGATTGGGCTCACGGTTGGAGGATCCGTTTGTACACCTGATCGGTGGCATGCCACATCGATTCTCTCGAGAAACATCTCTGTGCCCGTTGCCGTGCCCTGTCCCCGAAACGGGCGCACAAGTCGGGGTTGACGCGCAGGGATTCCACCGCATCCACAATGGCTTCCGGGTTGTCGGGAGGCACAAGCAACCCGGTCCACTGGTCTTCCACGACTTCCGGCAGTCCGCCGGTTCGGGTTGCCACAACCGGTCGTCCGGCCGCGGCAGCCTCGATTGCGACCAAGCCCAGGCCTTCGGACCGTGACGGCACCACCACTATGTCGGCAGCTGCCATCAGCAGCGGGACATCGTTGCGTGCTCCGAGGAATTCGATGTTCATCGTCTCGAGTTTCCCACGGAGCGGACCATCACCGGCCACGACGACTCTGACATTGGAGCGGTTTGCGAGCGGGGCGAGGAGGTCGATTCCCTTCTCGGCCGAGAGTCTGGCCACGGCGAGCACAACGGTCGACTGGGCATCCCAGCCGAGGAGCTTTCGGGCTTGGTCCCGCGCAGGCAGTGACGCCAATCGATCGCAATCGATTCCGTTGTGGACAACGTCGATCTGTTGTGCGCCGTGAGGCAGGCTCTCGCGGACTGCCTGGGAAACCGCGATGATTGCGTCCGACCGGGATACCAGGGATCGCAGCAGCGCCGTTCCGGGGTGGTTACCGGGTAGGCCGACCATGTTGTGGAGGGTGACAACCCACGGCAAGCGCGCCACCTTGGCAGCGGCGATTGCGAGAGGAAGGCGTGAAATGCCATGCAGGTGGATGATGTCGATTTTGTGCGCGCGCGCAAATCCGGCTACCGCGAATCCGTCGCGCAGCTGCCCCAACGGATTGGCGACCCGACCGGCGACCATGGTCGCGTCGACATTCCCGAAAATGGAATCCAGGACCGTAGGCGGAGCGGCGACCACCGCGTGGTTTGTCGGGTTGGCGAGCAAATCGTTGACATGGGTCAACATCCCCCCTGCGGCGGGGCGCAGGATATGGGCAACGCGCACATCGGCATTGTACCGGTGCGGGGGACTTCTCCGGCGAATCGTCCGGTTGGGCCGCACGGGTGTTGCAACCTTTTGGGCTCAGAGTTGTCATTGATGCCATTGCGGCCGTTGAGCGGCCGGAGAGAGGATCAGAGCCAAATGGGTCTTTTCGACGCGATCCGCGGTCAATTCATCGATGTCATCGAGTGGTTGGACGATTCCAACGATACGCTCGCAACCCGTTTCGAGCGGCACGGCAACGAGATCAAGAACGGTGCCCGCCTGATTGTGCGTCCCGGGCAGGACGCGGTTTTTGTGAGCGAAGGTCAGGTTGCGGATGAGTTTTCGGCGGGAACGTACACCCTCGAGACCAAGAACCTGCCGATTCTTTCGACGTTGCAAGCGTGGAAGCACGGGTTCAATTCGCCTTTCAAGGCGGAAGTCTACTTTTTCAACCTGAAGCAATTCACGGGTCTGAAGTGGGGAACGTCCAACCCGATCGTCCTGCGTGACCGGGAGTTGGGTCCGGTGCGGGTCCGGGCCTACGGTTCCTATTCCTTGCGGATAGCCCATCCGGCGACGTTGTTGCGCCAGTTGATTTCGACCGATCCGCGTTTCGAAACCAACGAGATAACCGACCAGCTCCGTGCGTTGCTCACCCAGAGTTTTGCGGGTTGGTTGGGTAAATCGGAGCTCGGCATCTTCGACTTTGCCGCGCATTACAGCGAAATCGGCGAGTCGGTGCGCAAGGCGTTGCAGCCGGACTTCGCCCAATACGGTCTGGAACTGGTTCATGTCGTGATCGAGAACGTGGGACTGCCGGCCGAAGTCGAACAGGCCATCGACCGCCGGTCTTCCATGGGTGTGGTGGGCGATCTGGGGCGCTACACGCAGTTCCAAGCTGCCGAAGCGTTGCGTGAGGGGGCTGCGTCGGGGGGCGGCAACGCGGCAATGGATTTGGCGGTGGGTTTGGCGATGGGGCAGCAGGTTGCGGAGACGTTGCGGTCGCCGGGCGGCGGTACGGCGTCCGGTCCGGCGGGTTCCCCCCCACCGTTGCCGGGTGACGCGGTCTGGCATCTCGGGATTTCGGGAGCCCAGTCAGGGCCGTTCACAGAGGCTGAAATCCAATCGCGGATTCGATCGGGCACGCTGACCGCCGAGACCTTGGCCTGGCGTTCAGGGATGCCGGGGTGGGTCCGGATCGACACGATCACCGCGTTCGCGGGCTACTTCCCGACCACGCCTCCGCCGTTGCCGTGAGCGGGGACGATGCACGATCGGGGTTAGGCGACTCCGGTGAATCTTCCCCATCCGGGACACGATTCCCGTGTTCGGGATGCGGCGCCGATGTGGCTTGGGACCCAACCCAGGGGGCGTTGCGTTGCCCGTATTGCGGCACCGTCTCGGATGCACTGTCTGCGTTGTCGCCAGGTCTCGCCGAACATCCGCTGGAATTGGCGGCCGGTTCGGCGTCCCTGGCATCGGACGTGCTCGCCGAGGGAGCACGGGAAGTCACGTGCACCGGTTGCGGGACAACGGTTTCATTCCTGCCGCCGCAGGTCGCGGGTGACTGCCCGTTCTGCGGAGCCAAGATCGTGGCGCAGGCGGTCGACGCCCATCCGTTGCTGGCTCCCGACGGGGTCTTGCCTTTCACGGTGGACCGTTCCGCTGCCAGGGAATCGGTTCGCGGTTGGATACGGACACGTTGGTTTGCGCCCAGCGCGCTGAAGAAGATGGCCCGTGACGCCGGGATTTGCGGCGTTTACCTGCCGTTCTGGACCTACGATGCCCAGACCGAGGCGGATTATGTCGGGGAGCGCGGCGAGTATTACTGGGTTGAGGAGAGTTACACCACAACCGATTCGGAGGGTCGCACGGTCCAACGAACGCGGTCGGTGCGTCGGACGCGGTGGTATCCGGCGGCGGGTTCGGTGTGGCACACGTTCGACGATGTCTTGGTGCCGGCGGCGCGATCGGTGGATTCGGACCGACTGGATGCGTTGGCGCCATGGGACCTCGGAGCCGCGGTTCCGTTCCGGCCCGAGTTCCTCAGTGGCTTTCAGGCACAGCGCTATCAGGTGGATCCGTTGGCTGGCTCCGAGGAAGCCAAGCATCGGATGGAGCGGGTTATCGACGTCTTGATCCGTCGCGACATCGGCGGTGACGAGCAACGGGTGCATCATAGGGATATTCGTTACTCGGAGATGACGTTCAAGCACCTGTTGTTGCCGGTGTGGATGGCGGCGTACCGGTTCAATCAACGGGTCTACCAAGTCATGGTGAATGCGCGCACGGGCGAAGTGATCGGCGAGCGTCCCTGGTCGGTGTGGAAAATCGCCTTTACGGTCTTGCTTGCTTTTGCAATCGCGGCATTGGTTTGGTGGAGAACAAACCAGGGTTAGCGGGATGCCGGGTTTCCAGTCGCGCAGGGGTTGCATCGATCCAAACGGTTGCGGTGCCCGGACTGGAACAGCGGGCCGGGAGTTGCCCCCTCACGCTTTTAGTCGATTTGGCTCCAGGACGATTCGTCCAGTCGTTCGGCAAGCCATTCGAGGACATGTTCCCAGATTGCCTGGTCGACTTGATGGCCGGTCGGGAATTCGCGGTAGGTGGGTGACGCGCGGTGGATTTCCAGGAATTTGCGGACCGCCCGGCCCTGTTCGACGGGTTCGGCGGTGTCGTGCAATCCATGGGCGACGAAAACGGGCAGTCCGTCGATGGCGGAGGTGGTTTCGAACTCGATTCCTCCGACCAGTCTTCCCGACAACACCACGGCTCCGGCGGCGAGTCCGGGAACCGTCGCTGCGGCGTAGAGCGCGAGTGTGGCACCTTGCGAGAATCCGAGCAGGTAGGTCCGTTCCGGGTCGGTCCCATAGCGGTCGGTGCAATGGGCGATGGTTTGAACCAATCGGTGGCGGCTTTCTGCGGCGTGGGATTCGTCGGGAATCGCCGTGCCGTCGCGGAGCACCAGCACCGGGTACCAAGCCCATCCCGGGCGGTGTTCGACCGGTGCGCGGATGGCGACCATTTGGAAGCGTGGATCGAGGGTCCCGACGATGTCGTCCCACTCGGTTTCATCGGAGCCGTGCCCGTGCAG
>CAZYBA010000103.1:8362-9509 GCA_964646105.1 uncultured Armatimonadia bacterium | reverse complement strand
GAAAGCCCCCATCCCCCCTCGGCCCCGTCGAAGACGGGCTTCCCAAGGGCCGGGCACATTTGTGCCCGGATCATAGAAGGGCGGCCGAGGAACGAGGCCTCCTGGCCGGGTCGTTCACGACCCGGAGGTAGAATGGCGCATGGTTCCAACGACGGTGCCAAGCCCGAACAAACGCCACGCAAGGCACACGACAACCACCGTCGCTGCGCTTGCAACCGCCGCGCTGGCGTTGATCGCAACCCTGCCCACCCTGGCCGGTCCGCCGAAGCCCCGCAACCCCGAAACGTCCGCAGTCAGTATCCGGAACGTCAAGCCCGGAGCGCCCCCTCGAAAAATCGATTTCCAGCGCGATATCCAGCCCGTCCTCGAACAACGTTGCACCGGTTGCCACGGGGGATCGTCCACACTTTCCAACCTCAACCTGACGTCCCGCGCCGGCGCACTCGCCGGGGGCAACCGCGGACCTGCGTTGGTTCCCGGGAACTCCCGAAAGAGCCGCCTGTTCCGCTTCGCCGCCGGCCTCGATCGTCCGGTCATGCCCCCGCAGGGATCGCTCCCGCCCGCTGAAATCGCTTTGCTCCGCGCCTGGATCGACCAAGGCGCCCCCTGGCCGGAAACGAAACTCACCGCCACCGGAGCCAAGCCGCGCTGGTGGTCGCTCGAGCCGGTGAATCGAAAACTGAGCGGAAACGTCGACAGTTTCGTAGGCGCCAAACTCAAGGCCAAGGGACTGACATTCGCCCAACCCGCCGATCGCCGCACCCTGATCCGACGGGTCACGTTCGACCTGACCGGCCTGCCGCCGACGCCCGAGGAGATCGACGCATTCGTCTCCGACACCAAGCCCGGCGCGTACGAACGCGTGGTCGACCGCTTGCTCGCATCGCCCCATTACGGGGAAACCTGGGGCCGACACTGGCTCGATCTGGCCCGGTACGCCGACAGCGGCGGCTTCGAGGGCGACAAGGACCGCCCCCTGATGTGGCGCTACCGCGACTGGGTGATCCAATCGTTCAACAACGACCTGCCGTTCGATCGCTTCCTGACCCTCCAGCTCGCCGGGGACGAAGTGGCGCCGTCCGACAACGACGCTTGGATCGCCACCGGCTACCTCCATGCCGCGCCCTACCGCTATGCCGAGCAGCTC
>CAZYBA010000103.1:0-8352 GCA_964646105.1 uncultured Armatimonadia bacterium | reverse complement strand
TGTCGAAATGAACGCGCGTACCCGCGCCAACGAAGTGGACGATCTGGTGTCAACGACCGGGGCGTCCCTGCTCGGCCTGACCATCGCCTGCGCACGCTGCCACGACCACAAGACCGACCCGGTTCTCCAAACCGACTACTACCGCCTGGCCGCGGTCTTCACCCCGACCGTCCGCAAGGAAGTCGACATCCCCACGCCAGCCGAGCGCGTTGCCAAGGAAGCCAAGGATCGGGAAATCGACCCGCTGGTCGCGCCGCTGAAAGAGGAAGCCGACGGGCTTCGGGCCCGCGGGACCTCCGCCGCACAGGCGGCCGGCAACCCGGCACCCACCCCGGAGCAGTCGTTCGCGGCCCTCTCCGACCCCGATCGCGCCCTCCTCGCCGAACTCGACCGGCAGATCAACGCCCTCAACGCACAGCGGATTGCGCTCCCGAAAGCGTCTGCAGTCACCGACAGCGGACCGAACCCGCCGCCGTCACACCTGCACCGCCGCGGGGACGCGTATCTGCTCGGCCCGGTGGTGGCTCCCGGATTTGTCTCGGTGCTGCCCGGTGGCAACAATCCCATCGGGGCACCGGCAGGCGGTGCGTCCACCACCGGACGGCGCACCGCGCTGGCACGCTGGATCACCCGGCCCGACAATCCCCTCACCGCCCGGGTCTGGATGAACCGGGTCTGGATGCACCATTTCGGTACCGGGATCTGCGACACGCCCAGCAATGTCGGCACCAACGGCGACCTGCCCAGCCACCCGGAATTGCTCGACTGGCTGGCAACCCGATTTGTCGACAACGGATGGAAACTCAAGCCCATCCACCGCGCCATCGTCCTCTCGCGCACCTACCGGCAATCGTCGACAGCCACCCCGAAGGCCCGCACCATCGACCCGCGCAACCGCCTGCTCTCGTTTTTCCCGCTCCGCAGGCTCGGTGGAGAAGCCGTCCGCGACAGCATCCTCGCGGCAGCCGGAACCCTCGACCGCACTGTCGGCGGTCCCCCGGTACACCCCCCGGTCGACCCCACCCTGCGCGCCGACACGTTCCAAGGCATGAACTGGCCGGACGCCAAGGACACTCCCGACACCTGGCGGCGCAGTGTCTATGTGAAAGTGAAACGCTCGCTGCTGCTGCCCCAGCTCGAGGTGTTCGACTGCCCCGAAATCACGTTTGCCGTGGCCAAGCGCAATGTCACCACCACCCCGCTGCAGGCGCTGCACCTCCTGAACGACCCCCTGGTGCGCACCCAGGCGCGCAAGTTCGCGCAGCGGCTCGAACGCGAACGACCCGGCGACCGGACCGCGCAGATCGAACGGGGCTGGCGGCTCGCACTGGGGCGAAATCCGTCTGCGTCCGAAATGCGCTCCGCACAAGGTTTCCTCAAGACACGCCCGCTCTCCGACCTCTGCCACGCGCTGTTCAATGTCAACGAATTTGTGTATGTTCCCTGAGTCGAAAGGCCGTTGCCGCACATCAAGAACCAAGGCCACCGCCCCGTTGTGGGCGCATGCGGAACCAATCTGAACCAAGCGATTTTTCGAAACCCATAGTTAACAAAAAACGGATTCCCGACCATGCCCCTCGACCCCGATTTCCTCGATCCGAACTTCCTGCGCCGCGCTGTCCGTCACGAAGGCGGTCTCTCCCGGCGCCTCCTGATCACCACCGCCGCGCGCTGGAGCGCCCTGCCCCTGCTGGCGTCGATTCCCGTTGCCGCAGCCGCACGACCCGTTTTCCAGAACAATCCGTTCACGCTCGGGGTGGCGTCCGGCGACCCTGACCACCGCTCCGTCGTGCTCTGGACCCGCCTCGCCCCACAGCCCCTCGAAGGCGACGGCGGCATGGAACAGAAGGCAGTCGAAGTGGGATGGGAACTCGCCGCCGACGACCAATTTCGCTCCATTGTTCAAAAGGGGAAAACGTCCGCGACCCCGCTGCTCGGCCATTCGGTCCATGTGGAAGTGGAAGGCCTAGCTTCCGACCGATGGTATTGGTACCGCTTCACGGCCGGCAACGCGGTCAGTCCGGTCGGACGCACCCGCACCCTTCCCGCTCCCGACACCACCCCCGACAAGTTGACATTCGCCTTTGCGTCCTGCCAGCACTGGGAACACGGCTACTACACCGCCTACGCCGCCATGGCCGCCGACAACCCCGACGTAGTGTTCCATCTGGGCGACTACATTTACGAAACCGCCGGCCGCGAGGGCAATGTCCGCAAGCACGCCGGCCCCAAGCTGCTGACCGTCGACCACTACCGGATCCGCTACGCCCAGTACCGCACCGATCCGCACCTGCAGGCCATGCACGCCAGCGCGCCGTGGTTTGTCACCTGGGACGACCACGAGGTGGAAAACAACTACGCGGGCTCCATTTCCCAGAACGACGGCCAGGATCCGGCGGAATTCCTGCTGCACCGCGCCGCCGCCTACCAGGCCTACTACGAGGCGATGCCCCTGCGTCGACGTTCGATCCCGCGCGGACCAGAACTCCAGCTCTACCGCAGCGCCCAGTTCGGCACCTTGGCATCGTTCCAGATTCTCGACACCCGCCAGTACCGCAGCGACCAACCCAACGGCGACAAGGCATCCGATCTCAACGCGGCCGCCATGGATCCGAAAAACAGCCTGCTCGGACGCGAACAACGTCAATGGCTGGAGCGCAACCTGGCCGGCTCCAAGTCCACCTGGAATGTCCTCGCGCAGCAGGTGATGATGGGGCTGGTGGACCGGACAACGGGTGACGAGCGCAAGTACTCGATGGACCAGTGGCCGTCCGCGGCGCATGAGCGCATCGAGTTGGTGCGCTTCCTGGAACGGCGCAAGGTGGCCAACCCGGTCGTGCTCACCGGCGATATCCACACCAACTGGGTGAACGACCTGCGGGTGGACGACCGCAAGCCGGAAACCAAGGTGGTGGCCACCGAATTTGTCGGAACATCGATTTCGAGCGGTGGCAACGGAGTCGACCAGCCTTCCTATGTGGCGGCACTCAAGTCGGAGAACCCCTGTGTCCGCTACCACAACAGCCAGCGCGGCTATGTTCGCTGCACCCTGACCCCCAATGCATGGCGTTCCGACTTCGTGACTGTCGACAAGGTGGCGGTCACGGACGGCAAGACGGGTGTGCGCGCATCGTTCGTGGTCGAAGCCGGACGTCCCGGAGCGCAGGAAGCGTGATGGCGCGTCGCGCTTCGACCGGCTCGTGGACGAGGCGGATCTCGGGAACGGGCAACGACTCAGCCGTGAAACCTGCTCTCTGTTCGCCCCAGGAGTGTTGAGGAACCCCATGCAACTGCCGCGCAACCACATCGCCCGCCGCGACTTCCTGGCCCGTGCCGGAGGCGGCATCGGCTCCCTCGCCTTGGCGTCCCTGCTCGCCGACGATCTCCCGGCCGCGCACGCCGCTCCGCCGACGCTCCCACCCGATCCCCTCGCTCCCAAGCCGCCCCACTACCGCCCCAAGGCCAAGCGGGTCATCTCTTTGTTCATGTTCGGCGGCATCAGCCACATGGACACGTTCGATCCCAAGCCCGAGCTCGACCGCAGCGACGGTATGTCGGTGGCGGGGAATGCGAAGTTCGACACCGGGGGACGCAGCGCGCCGGGCAAGCTGATGAAGAGTCCATGGGCGTTCCGCAACTACGGAAAGTGCGGCATGCCGGTCTCCGACCTGCTGCCCAACATCGGCCGGCACGCCGACGATCTGGCGTTGATCCGCTCGATGACCTCCGAGAGCAACAACCATGTCCCGGCGGTCTACTTCATGCTGAGCGGGTCGATCCTGGCCGGCCGGCCCGGGCTCGGAAGCTGGATCACCTACGGCTTGGGAAGCGAGAACCGCAATCTCCCCGGCTTTGTGGTGATGACCGATCCGCGCGCGCTGGTGGGTGGCGGCGCCGGCAACTGGAGCAGCGGCTTCCTGCCGTCCAATTTCCAAGGGGTGCCGTTCCGCAGCACCGGGCTGCCGGTTCTCAACCTCAAGCCCCCGACCGACCAGAGCGACGCCCAGCAGCGGCAGACCCTCGAATTGCTCGGCAAACTGAACGAGGAATTCCTGCGCGGACGTCCCGACGAGCAAGAACTCGCGGCGCGGATCCGGGCGTACGAACTGGCGTACCGCATGCAGTCCGAAGCCACCGAGGCCGTGGATATCGAGCGCGAAAGCGCCGCCACCAAGGCGTTGTACGGCCTTGACCGCGAGGAAACGTCGATTGTCGGTCGGCAATGCCTCATGGCGCGACGACTGGTGGAGCGCGGTGTCCGCTTTGTGCAGATCTACTCGGGCGGCGGGGTATTCGACCAAAGTTGGGACGCGCACAACGGCATGGTTCCGAACCACACCAAGCGCGCGCGGGAGGTCGATGTCCCGATCGCGGGTTTGCTGACCGACCTCAAGCAGCGCGGCCTGATGGACGACACGCTGGTGGTGTTCCATACCGAATTCGGACGCATGCCGTTTACGGAAGGCGGGACGGGACGCGATCACAACCCCAAGGCGTTCAGTGTCTGGCTGGCCGGGGCCGGAATCAAGGGCGGCACCATCCACGGAGCGTCCGACGAACTGGGCTATGTGGCGTCAGAGAAAGTCCAGACGGTCTTCGACCTGAACGCCACCATCCTGCACCTGCTGGGAATGGACCACACCAAACTCACCTGGTTCACCAACGGCAGGAACATGCGGCTCACGGACGTGCACGGCGATCTGATCCGACCGGTTCTGGCCTGAAGGGAGTTCACCGGAGCGGAACGGAGCTGAAAAACAACGCGTTCCCGTTCGCGTCCCCCGAAAGCAAGCCGGACATCCGGCATCGGCTCCCCGGCGCTGTCCACCGGCCTCCGGGAATACTCCGAAACCCGATTGCACCCAATAGAAAACCCCGCCGGAGCATGCCCGGCGGGGTTTTTGTTTGACGGGAGACGATCAGCGCAGGCGGGTGCCGATTCCCAGCAGCAGGCCCGATTCCCCATCCACCTGCCCGAGCAACCAGCGTGCCTCGAGAATACGGTTGCCACGGTCCAATCCGACTCCGGCGGACAGGACAAGATGGGTCGCCTGGTTTCCGGACGTGTTGCGGCTGAAGTTCAGACCGAACCCGCCCACGTAGTAACGACCTTGGAATTGCTCCTTGCCGGCACCGAAGTAGGTGCGGGACTCGAGCGTCGGCGAGAACGACCGAATGGCCTGTCCTCCACCCAGCCCGTAGCGGGAATAGCGCAATGCCAGCGAGGACACGCTGCCATCGTTCTCGACCCGGGTTGTTTTCTCGACCGTGAACGAGACCCCGGTACGGCTGGCGATTCCGGAGGGAATATCGGTACCGGTGAATGCCCCGACCAGAATTCGTCCGGCCGGGGGCGCGGCCGGCGGAGCGGACTGGGCGGACGCGGAACCGGCGGCACCGACGACGGCGATGCATGTCGCTACAGCGAGTCTCATTTGCAGGGCACCTGCCTTCCCCGGGAATCCTTGCAGTTTTGAATCACCTTGATCGCGATGACCCGGGTGAGGCCGTTGGCACGGAATGTGATTGTCTCGGTGGCTTCTGCGACATTGTCGGGAAGCGAACTGGGCGCCAGCCATTCGCATTCGACATCGACAAGGTGTGTCTTCGATGGATCGTCGTAATGCTTCACCTGACCCGACTGGACCCCCCCGACCAACACGCCATCGGTCTGCTTGGACTGTTCGACCTGGGTTTCGTTGGCGGCGGTGTTGTTGTGAACCTTGATCTTCACCGAGCCGCCGACCGAGACCGTGGTGGTTCCGAGCGCGACCACGTCGAAGTCGGTCGGGGACATGTTCTGGCAGAAGCGGTACTTGTGATTCTTGAAGCACCCCGAGCCGTCGATGTCGAGGACCGCCCGCTCGTTGATGCACGCCGACGATTTGCCGTTGGATCCGAAGGTCCACTGGTAGCACTCGGTATCGATGAATTCGGCGAAGCGTTGCACGACGCAGAGCACCTTCGCCCCGACCCGACCCGCGGCCTTGTCCGAGAAATCGTCACAAGCGGAAACGGTCGGGTCGTTGATCTTCAGGTCCGCAGCGGTGTAGACACGTCGTTCGCACGCCTGCTCCTGACGTGTTGTCGAGCGGGCGCAACAGCTCTTGGGCCGGGCGGCACGGTTTGTTTCCAAACCAAAGTCCATGCCGTCGCTGTCCTGGAACGGTTTGCAGTCCACCCGCACATCGACGGTGCGGACGGGTTCGGTTGCCGGGCGCAGGGCTGCGGCGAACGCCACCCGGGCCAGCGGCTGCGTATCGGAAAGTTGGGAGAACAATTCCACTTCCCCGGGGACCGTCACGTCGTTGGGTATTTGGAATACCCCGTCCGGGCCGCCTTGGATCATCAGATCCCCGATGCGCAGGTAATGGCCGGTGGCGGGAATCGGTCCGGAAATCATCTTGGTCGGGAGGAACTGGGTTCCGGCGGCCTCTTCCCGTGCGCGGCGCTGCGGGTCGATTTCCTCCAGGTAACCGTCCGGAGTGGGCTGGTGCATGCGGTAGGTCAACCGGACCGAACGGCCGAGAACCGTCGCGCTCCCACCGGACGTCGGGACGGTGGTGCCGCCGGTACAGGCGGCGGACAGTGTCGCGGCGACGGTCAGTGCAGCGAGGGCGGCGCGGTGCGCCCGTTTCAAGGAAGACATCTTCATTCAGGGCACCCCACGGTGTATTCCCAGGCTGTCCCGTCCTGTTCGGCGGTGACAACCACGCGGATGATGGTCGACAGGCAGCTCAAGGTCAGTTCCACGGTCTGACCACCGCTGACCGGTCCTCCGGTGTCGAAGAGCAGGTCGTTTTCCGAGAACACCTGGAAGCGGTCGGGAATCCGGTAGGCGTCGTACGTAAATTGGAACTTGCCGGGCGAGCGCAGGTCGTAGATGTTGGTGAAGATGCCTTCCTCACCGCTGTTCTCCTGTTCCTCGCACCGGCCGACACTTTCCCGATTGCCGTCCCAGGTCCCATCGGCGTCGCGTGTCACTCCCGGCGCCGTACGCAGTTTCCAACGTCCCCCCCGGATCACCGTTCCATCGATCTGTCCCGTGAATTCCAGGAGATCGCCGGCCGCGGACGTTCCCGAAAGGAAGATGTTGGAGTTGGCGTCGATGGTGCCGTTGACTTCCACATTGCCCGTCTCGCGGGATGCGGCAATCCCGTGGATGTCGGTCGTGTCGGTGTCGCGGCGGGGCGAAATCAGGGCATTGCTGCTCCGGTAGGCCACCGGGTCGACTTCCTCAAACGCGATGCCGAGGGTTTTGGGAAACTCGGCGACCGTGCCGCCGGCCAATTTGCCGGTTACTTGGAGAATGAGGAAGGGGGTCACCAATCCGTCGAGAATCGGCTTGCCCTGCCGAAGGAAAACCGGTGCGAGGCCGGTTCCGGCAAGTGCGGTCTGGACAATGGTTTCCCCGAGGGGCGATGTTTTTCCGTCGACAATCGGCCGGGCGACCGCCTCGAGCAACCGACCCGCGAACGCGCTCTGCGCGGTGGTCGCCCAGGTGGACAATGCCGAGCGGATTTCCAGCGCCTTGGTCTTTTGCGCGTCGGTGAGGGTTCCGTCGATAGGGGCTTGGCGCGTCTTGGCGCGGCTGGGACGACTGTTCATGAAATCGTCCGCACGTCCGCCGATCGTGAAGCTGACCACACCGTCGCGCAATCCGTCGATCTCGCCGGTGTACAGCCCGACCACCTCGGAATCGCTGGCCTGGGTGGTCTGGAACGTTTCCCCGGACACGACCGCACCGCCGATGTAGCTCCCGGAGGGTTGGTAGAACTTGAACGTCGCGCGGTCGGCTTCCCAGACAATCAGGACAAATGCCCCGTTTTCCTCGTGTTCGATGCGTACCGGCAACCCTTGTCCGTCGAAAACAGCCCGGGTGCCGGTTGCCGGATCGTTTTCCCAATACAGGGACTGGGTGATCCGCGACGGCAGTCCGTTGTTGTCGTGCACCCCCCAGAGCGCGACAAACGCCCCGATGCCGGTGCCGAGAAAACCGACATAGCCGGTGGGAACGCCCCGGTCGTCGGTGATGGTCCGGGGGGCGGGGTTGACCACCAACCGCTCGCGGGTCAGGTACGACTGCGAATATCCCTGCTGGACAAGCCCTCCGCCGCTGCAACCGGCGGCAAGCGCCCCGGAGAGTCCGGCGGCCGACCAAGACAACAATTGACGACGGGTGATCGGATGGGCGACAGCCTGCGGCTGTTCTGGTTCCGCCATGACGGGTTCCTCCTCGCGGGTATTTCCCCACTCGGCTCCGTCTGACGGGCTGTCGTGGACCACGCTGCGGCCACATTGTACGCAAGATCTCTCCAAACGGGGGTAAGCCATGAGACATCCGTTTACATC